>NZ_SSOI01000044.1:0-14381 GCF_029873175.1 Pseudomonas sp. BN505 | reverse complement strand
GTCATCGTCAAGATTCATTTCGCAAAACCCCTATCTGCGCATGCAGGTAGGGGTTTTGTCTTTAAGTAGGAACTACAGAGATTCGCAGGCACGTCGGAGTGACGGGCCAGCACACAGAATTTCTTGACGACCATAGAGCATTGGAACCACCTGATCCCATCCCGAACTCAGCAGTGAAACGATGCATCGCCGATGGTAGTGTGGGGTTTCCCCATGTGAGAGTAGGTCATCGTCAAGATTCAAACCCAAAGCCCCTGTCTGCAATGCAGACAGGGGCTTTGTCTTTTCCGGGCCTCCACTTTCAGCCCGCTCGCGACACAAGGCTGCTGATACACGTACCGCGTATCAGCAGCGACTTTCATTTCAGAACTGATAGCTGACCGTGGCGCTGACATTGCGCTCTTCACCCATGTAGCAATAGTTCAGGCTGGCACATGAGGTGATATAGCTTTCATTGGTAAGGTTGTTGGCGTTAAGGCGCACATCCACACCCTTGAGCCCAACCTTGCCCAGGTCATAGCCCAGCGAAGCGTCAAACAACGTGTAGGAAGGCACCTTCATGCTGTTCTCCGCATCTACCCAACTGTAGCCCACATACCGCACCCCACCGCCCAGCCGCAGGCCATCCAGCGGCCCTTGGTGGAAGTTGTAGTCAGCCCACAGCGAGAACATCTGTTTTGGTGCCTGGGTTGGCGAATTGCCTTTGTTGTCCAGGTTGCCCGACGTCAGGCTCGGCATCGACCTGGAATACTCAATATCGGTGAAGGTGTAGCCACCCAGCAGTTTGAGGCTGTCGGTCAGCTGCACATGTGCCTCCAGCTCCAGCCCTTGCGAGCGTACTTCACCTACCGGGCGATAGAAGTTTTCGTCAGGCTGCTTCGAGGCCAGGTTTTCCTGCTCGATGCGGAACACCGATGCGGTAAACAGGTTGTCGCTTCCCGGAGGCTGATACTTGATACCCGCTTCCCATTGAGTGCCCTCAGTCGGTGCCAGCGGGCGGCCTTCCTGGTCGGACACGGTGTTGGGATTGAACGACTCCGAGTAGCTGACATAGGGCGCAATGCCGTTCTCGAACAGGTAGAGCACCCCGGCCCGGGTGGTGAACTTGGAGCGCTGATCGCTGACCTTGGTGTCGCTGTCGCGATTCTCCTCCGACACCTTCACCCAGTCCTGGCGAAGCCCCAGGGAGAAGCGCCACTGGTCCAGCTCCACCAGGTCCTGCAGGTACACACCTGTTTGCTGCAAGCGCCGCTGGTAGCGGTTTTCGCCCAGTACCTGAAGGTTGCCATTGCCGTACTGCGGGTTGCCGGCGTCCAGCGGGTCGACCGAGCCATAACGCCATGCGACATCGGCCTTGCGCCGCTGGTAGTCGGCGCCCAGCAGCAGGGTGTGTTTGGCAGCGCCGGTAAAGAATTCCGCCTGCAGCATATTGTCGATGATGTACGAATGCAGGCGCTCGTCGCCGCCGGTGTAGGCGCGGTTGAGGACGTTGCTGTCGGCATCTGCCCAGCCGGCTGAGTACACCTGGTCCATGGACACGTCAGAATCCTGGTAACGGAAGTTTTGCCGCGCCGTGAACACATCGTTGAAGCGGTGCTCGAACCGGTAGCTGAACGACTGCTGGGTACGTTCGTAGTTGTCGATGCCCGGCTCGCCCTCGAAGAAGTGGTCTGACAAGCGCAAGCCATTGCGCTTGTGCAGCATGCCGTCTGCAGGGTTGCCACCGTGGTACCCACCGTTAGGGTCGTGCTGCAGGTAGGCCTGAAGCGTGAGCGAGGTATCTTCGGTGAAATCGACGCTGATGGCCGGGGCGATGGTGTAGCGTTCTTCCTTGTTGTGGTCGAACTGGGTGTCGGACGCATCCGCCAGGCCGGTCAGGCGATAAGCGATACGCTTATCGTCATCCACAGGGCCGCTGAAGTCGAAACCCATGCCACGTTGGCCTTGGGTGCCAACCGTGGCCTGAATCTGATGGAAGGGGGTAAACAGCGGCTTCTTGGTGGTCAGGGCGACCAGGCCCCCCGGCGAGCTCCGCCCATACAGCACCGAAGAGGGCCCCTTGAGAATGTCGATGCGCTCAAGGAAGTACGGGTCTACCTGCATGGTGCTGTAGGTGCCGTTGTCACCCATCGACTTGAGCCCATCGACGTAGATGTTATCCACAGAACCGTCGTTGAAGCCGCGCATGGCCACATAGTCGTAGCGATGTGTGGCACCGTAAGGGTTGGTCAGTACCCCAGGCGTGTAGCGCATGGCCTGGGCAACGGTCTGTGAGCCCTGATCATCCATCTGCTGGCGAGTAACCACCGAGACGGATTGGGAGGTTTCCACCAACGGCGTGCTGGTCTTGGTCGCCACCTGGCTGTGGGTGGCGTTGTAACCCTCCATGCTGCCCAGCGCATTGCCGAGGGTGAACCCACGGATATCAGTGTCTGGCAATGACAGGGCGGCTTCCTGGGGCTGTGTCTGCAACACATAGCTACGTCCATCCTGGCTGACCGCTTCCAGGCCGCTGCCATTGAGCAGTTGGCGCAGCGCCTGGTCGGTAGCGTACTGCCCCTGCAGGCCGTTCGATTGCAGGCCATCGGTGAGCTGAGGCGTACTTGACAGGGTAATGCCGGCCTGGCGAGCGAACTGATTGAGTACGTCGGCCAGTTGGCCGGCCGGAATTGCATAGCGATGACTCACTTGCGCTGTTTCAGCCGCTGCGCACATTTGCGGAACAGCGGCCAGGCTCAAGGCAGTACCAAACAGCGCAGCCCGGATGGCATGGCGCAAGCGTGCTGATTGCAGGACAGGTCGATAATCATTCAAGTTGAGAGTGTGGGTTAACACCGGGTTGATAGGCATGAAGGGTCCGTTGAAGTGATGAGGGCAGAAGGTGTTGCTTACTGTCCTAGCCGGACCGGGATTGAAAACCCGCCAGAAATCGTCAAGGTCTTATCAAGCCATGCTTTCTACACGTACCCACCAGCGCGTACGTTGGCGAAGCCTTACGGGCAGCGTTTGCGGCAGCAACTGAAGCAGCTGCTCCGGGTCTGCGAGACGGAACACCCCGGACAGGCGCAAATCGGCAATTTCGTCGCTGCAGCCCAGGTAACCGTGGCGATAACGACTGACCTGCGCGAGGAAGTCGGACAGGCGTATGTCCTGGGTAACGATCAGCCCTTCAGTCCAGGCCATCGCGTCCATGTTCAGGTGCGTCAGCTGGTGCGCGCCTTGAGCATCCAGGCGCCAGTGCTGGCCGCCTTCAATCCACAGACGGTGGCCATTGCCAGGCCGGTGGATCGCCACTTTGCCGTGGTTGACACTGACGCGTGTGCAATCGTTGTCCTGGTAGGCCACAAAGCGCCCTGCGAACCCTTCCAGCAGTGCATCGCGGGTTTGTACCAGCACTGGATGCCCAGAGTTGCAGGTCATCATCAGCTCCCCCTGCTTCAGGCGAACCAGACGCTGCTGGTCATTGAAGGCCAGGTCCACGACAGTGCGGGTATTGAGTTGCATCAGTGAGCCATCGGGCAGGGTGAAGACGCGTTGCTCACCGGTGCCGGTGGCATAGTCCGACGCCCACGCACTGATAGCATCGAGGTCTTTGGCCAGCCATGCCGCTGATCCCACCATGACAACGCCGCCAAGCAGCTTCAGCGCTTGCCGGCGGTGCAGGCGTTGCTGGCTGGCTTCCAGGGTTTGCAATGCCAACCCGGCACCGGGGACGGAGCGCAGGTCAAGGTCCTGATGCAGGTGCATCACCCGTTGCCAGGCCTGCTCATGTTCGTGGTGGGCACTGCGCCATTGCGCGCACTGTTGTTGCAGCGACGGCTCATGCCCGCTCTCGCGCAACCGTAGCAGCCACTGGATGGCCTGTTTGACCGCTCTTGCATCAGGGCGTGCGGCAGTCATTGATTCAACACTCATCATCGTAGCGCAGCACATAGCAATGGAAGAGCGCATCGGCGATGTAACGCTCCACGGTACGCACCGAGATCCCCATCTGCTCGGCAATGGCCTGGTGCTTCAGCCCCTCGCATTGGGCCAGCAGGAAGGCGCGACGTACCTTGGGTTTGAGGCCGTCGAGCATGCGCGCAATACGCTCAAGCAATTCCAGCAGCAGCTCGCGGGTTTCGGCCGAGGGATACTGTGCTTCCGGCACATGGGCCAGTGCCTCCATGTACGCCCTGTGCAGTTCCTCGCGGCGCCAGTGATCGATGACCAGCCCACGCGCTACCGTGCGCAGGAACGCCCGAGGGGTATTCAGCTGCAGGTGTTCGCGGCGTTGCAGCAAGCGGACGAAGGTGTCGTGGGCCAGGTCTGCGGCATCGGCGGCATTGCCCAGCTTGCTGCGCAGCCAGGCGTGTAACCAGCCGTGGTGGTCACTGTAGAGCGTTTGCACGGAGTCGTTGCTGGGCATAGTGGAGGGCGCTGGCATCAATGGACATGAATGATAATTAGTCTCATTGTTGGCGTGGCAGGGTCAATTTGCAACCCATCTGCTCGCGCCGCACGTAAAGCCAGTTACGCGCTAACGCGCCCGTTGCGCATCCAGATAATTGCGGATTACCAGCGCTCCGCTATTGAGGTGCCGGGCCAGCACGGCTACCGCCTCATCCACCAGCTTGTCGCTTGCCGCGTCTACCAGGGCGTTGTGATCGTCCTGGGTCAGCTTGCCCAAGCCCATGGATGAAAGATGAAAACGCAGGAAGCGCTCTTCTTCGTTCAGTTCGTTCTCAATCAGGCGCAGCAGCTTCCTGTTCGACGCCTTGCTGTACAGCGCCATGTGGAACAGGCGGTTCAGGCGGCCGATTTCGGCGTGGCGTGTTTCGTTCTCCAGTTGCTGAATATAGCCACGGGCGCTGGCGATATCGCTGGCATCAAGCAGGGGGATCGACTGGCGCAGCGCTTCGCTCTCAAGCAGTACGCGCAGGGCATAGGTGTCCACCGCATCCTCGCCGATCAGCGGCGCAACCACCGCACCCTTGTGCATCTCCACTTTCAGCAGCGATTGCGCTTCAAGCTGGCGCAGGGCTTCGCGCACGGGCATGCGACTGACGCCAAACAAGGTGGCGAGCTCTTGTTGTCGCACGGCGGTGCCAGGGGGCAGGCGGCCATCGAGGATGGCGCTACGCAGGCGTTCTTCGATCACGGCACGGGCCTGGTGTGGCGACAGCTGCTCGCTGACCAGCACATTGCTCAATTTGATTTTCTCGGCCACGCGACGTCTGCCTCAACGATGACTAAAGTTGGATCCAATGACACTAGTTACAGCTTGTGGGGGTTGTCAAACCCAGGCCCGCATTGGCACGGGCGCCCCAAAAGCGCGGCTATGGTGGATGAAGTCGCCCGCCAAAGGAAGCGGCCTATAGAAGGTTATAAACAGAAAGTGTAGGCCGGCTGACAGGCGGATGCATGATTGCAGGGTGCCATTGTTTTTTGCAGTGGCAAGCCGCACCATCGCTGCTTTCGACTGGCCTGCACAGGGCTTGGCAGTGGCGATATCCTGGATGTTCAAAACCGTTGTGCGACGTGTCGCCTTTGCCGGGCTGCTGGGCAGTCTGCTGCTGGGCGGCTTGCACGCGGATTGGGATTTCTCCCAGATCAGCCGCAAGTCGCAGGCCTTGTATGGCCCACTGGGTGCCGGGCAGGGTCGTATCGATGCCTGGCAGAACCTGATGACCACGCAAAAGCAGGGTACTGAGCTTGAGCAACTGCAAGTGGTCAACCGTTTTTTCAACCAGCAATTGCGCTATGTCGAAGACATTGACCTGTGGCATGAGGTCGACTACTGGGCCACACCGGTGCAGGCACTGATCAAAGGTGCCGGGGACTGCGAGGACTACGCCATCGCCAAGTATTTCAGCCTGCGGCGCATGGGCATCCCCAGCGAAAAACTGCGCATCACCTACGTCAAGGCGTTGCGGCAGAATCGCGCGCACATGGTCCTGACTTATTATTCAAACCCACAGGCCCAGCCTTTGGTGCTCGACAGCCTCATGGATGCAATCAAGCCGGCAAGCCAACGTACCGACCTGCTGCCGGTGTATGCCTTCAATGGCGAGGGGTTGTGGTTGACGGGCGCCGCAGGCAACAAGAAGGTCGGCGACACCAAGCGGCTGTCACGCTGGCAGGATTTGCTGAAGAAAATGCAGGCCGAAGGGTTCCCGGCCGAGCCGGTTTACTGAAGGAGCACAGATGTCACTGTTCAAACAATTGCTGTTGGCCATTTGCCTGTTCCTGGTAGTCGCCTTCAGTGGCAGTTTCATGGTCAGCCTGGAAAGCTCGCGCAGCCAGTACGTCAACCAGTTGCGTTCGCACGCCCAAGATGCAGCGACCGCGCTGGCGCTTTCGCTGACGCCGAATATCGACGACCCGGCGATGGTCGAGCTGATGGTCAGCTCGATCTTCGACAGTGGTTACTATGCAAGCATCAAGGTCGTCGACCTGGGCTCCAACGCCGTGCTGGTGGAGCGCCACGCCGAGCCGGACCCGGGCGGGGTACCGCGCTGGTTCGTGCACCTGATCGGCCTTGAGGCCGCCGGTGGCGACGCCATCGTCAGCCGCGGCTGGCAGCAGGCCGCGCGGGTGGAAGTGATCAGCCACCCGATGTTTGCCATTGCCAAACTCTGGCAAAGCGCCTTGGGCAGCCTGGGCTGGTTGCTGCTGTGCGGTGCAGCCAGTGCCGTGCTCGGCGCCTTGCTGCTGCGCCGCCAGTTGCGCCCGCTGGACTATATGGTTGAGCAATCCCATGCCATTGCGCGCCGCGAATTCCTGAGCCTGCCCGAGTTGCCCCGCACGCCGGAGCTACGCCGTGTGGTGCAGGCGATGAACCAGATGGTCGAGAAGCTCAAGGCGCTGTTTACCGAGCAGGCCGAGCGCAGCGAGCGGCTGCGTGCGGAGTCCTACCAGGACAGCCTGACCGGGCTCTCGAACCGCCGCTATTTCGAAATGCAGCTGAACACCCGGGTAAGCAACCTGGAGGACGCGCGCGCCGGCTACCTGCTGTTACTGCGTGTCCAAGGGTTGGCGGGGCTGAACGCACGCCTTGGCGGCCAGCGTACCGACCAGTTGCTGCAGGCCGTGGGTGAGCAGTTGCGCCGTACCTGTGCCAGCTTCCCGGAAACCAACGACCTGATTTCCCGCAGCCGCGGTGGCGAGTTTGCTGTGCTAGCGCCGGGCATGGTGCATGAAGAGGCAGTACACCTTGCCCAGGCACTGGAAGCGACGCTGCAAAGCCTGCATGAGACCGGTGCCAGTGATATCGACCCGGTGGCCTGTATCGGCCTCGCGCCGTTCAGCCCCGGTGATTCTCCACAGGCTTTGCTGAAGCTCGCCGATGAGGCCCTGGCCCGTGCCGAAAACCAGCCAACGCCGGGGTGGGTATGCCTTGAACAAGGTGTGGCCGCCGTTGCTGCCGATAGCCAGCACGCCTGGCACGAGCGGCTCGATCAGGCGTTCAAAAATGGGCATTTCGAGCTGTTCTTCCAGCCGGTGGTGGATTGCACTTCGGTGCAACGGGTACTGCACCACAAGGTGATTTCCCGCTTGCAGGATGGCCAGGGCGATGCACTGCCGGCGGGTCGCTTCCTGCCCTGGCTGGAGCGCTTCGGCTGGATGCCGCGGCTGGACGTGCTGGTGCTGGAGAAAGTATTGGCGCACCTGCGTGGGCATGACCAGGTGCTGGCGCTGAACCTGTCCGCCGCTACATTGGCCGACCCCAAGGCCCTGCACCTCATCTTTGAACTGCTCGGCCAGAATGCGGCGCTCGGCCCGCGGCTGGTTTTTGAAATTGGCGAGGAGCAGTTGCCTGAGCAGACGGCTCTGGAGCAACTCACCCGGCGCCTGCACGGGCTGGGTTTTGGCTTGGCGCTGCAGCGCTTTGGCGGGCGCTTCAGCATGATCGGCAACCTGGCGCACCTGGGCTTGGCGTACCTGAAAATTGACGGCAGCTACATCCGCAACATCGACCATGAGCAGCACAAGCGGCTGTTCATCGAGGCGATCCAGCGGGCAGCGCACAGCATCGACTTGCCGCTGATTGCCGAGCGGGTCGAGACAGAAGGGGAGCGGCGGGTGCTGCAGGAGATGGGGGTAGGCGGCATTCAGGGGCAGCTGGTAGGTGAACCTGCGCCCTGGCGCTGAGTTCTCGCACTGGCGGTTCCGGCCTTATCGCCGGCAAGCCAGCTCCCACAGGTACTGCACCAACTTCAAAGCCAGTGCGGTACCTGTGGGAGCTGGCTTGCCGGCGATAGGGCTAGAGGAGCCACTGGAAAGCAGTGGCCAAACTCATCAGCGCTCGCGCAGCGCCTCCGAACGTGCCTTCATGATCGGCTTGAGCAAGTAGCTCATGATGGTCTTCTTGCCGGTCATGATATCCACCGTCGCCACCATCCCTGGGATGATCAGTAGCGGCTTCTCGTCAGTCCCCAGGTGGCTGCGGTCGGTGCGCAGCTTGATCAGGTAGTAGGTGGTCTTCTTGTCTTCGTCGGTGATGGTGTCGGCGCCGATCTGCTCCAGCTTGGCCTTGAGCCCACCGTAGATGGTGTAGTCGTAGGCCGTGAACTTGACGGTCGCCTCCTGGCCAGGGTGCAGGAAAGCGATGTCCTTGGGCAGGATCTTCGCTTCGATGACCAGCGTGTCGTCCAGTGGTACCACTTCGATGATATCGCTGCCAGGCTGGATCACCCCACCAATGGTATTGACCAGCATCTGCTTGACGATACCGCGTACAGGCGAAGTGACCATGGTGCGGTGCACCCGATCGTCCAGAGCCTTGCTGGTGGCCGTGGCCTTGTTCAGCTCGGTGCGCGCCTCGTTCAGCTGGGTCAGCGCTTCACTGCGGAATTTGCCTCGGGTTTCCTCGATCTTGCTCTGTACCTCGCGTATGGCCGCCTCGGCACGCGGGATGGCCAGCGCAGTGGAGTCCAGCTGGCCACGGTTCTCCACTTCGGCACGGCGCAGGCGCAGCACTTCGACCTGGGAGATTGCGCCAGTTGCCACCAGCGGTTCTGACATGCCGATTTCCTTGCGCAGCAACTCCAGGCTGTTGGCGTACTGGGCGCGTTTGGAGCTGTATTCACGCAGCTCTTGCTGGCGCTGAACCAGCTGCTGCTGCAGGCCGCCAATTTCGTCCTGCAGTTGCTGGCGCCGGCTCTGGTACAGCGACTCTTCACTGGCCGCCTGGCTTGGTGCGGCTTTGCGCAGTTCTTCGTCGATCTTCAGCGGGCGGTCCTCTACCTCGGCACTCAGGCGTTCGACCCGCAGGGCCATGGATTGGCGGTCGGCCTCGGTCTCACCAACGTTGGAGGCGAAGCGGGTTTCATCCAGGCGCAGCAATGGCTGGCCAATTTCGACAATCTGCCCTTCCTTGGCGAAGATTTCGGCGACGATACCGCCCTCCAGGTTCTGGATCTTCTGCACCTTGGACGACGGAATGGCCTTGCCTTCACCTCGCGTGACCTCGTCGATGGGGGCGACGCTGGCCCACACGATCAAGAACACGAAGAACAGGATCACGCCCCAGATGGTCAGCCGCACAACCCGCGGTGCATCTTCGATCAGGGCCTTGTTGACCTCTGGCAGCGGCTGGCCGCCCAGTGAGTCGGAACCTTTGAAGTAGCGCCGCAGGCCATCCTTGAATTGCCCCATATCCAGCTTATGCAACACTGATCTGCCCCTTCTTCAGCGCATCCATGACCGCGGCTTTCGGGCCGTCGGCGACAATCTGCCCGCGATCGATCACGATCAGCCGGTCCACCAGCGACAGCAGCGAGGCACGGTGCGTGACCAACAGTACCGTCTTGCCTTCCACCACCGCTTGCAGGCGCTGCTTGAGACGCTCCTCGCCGGTGTTGTCCATGGCACTGGTCGGCTCGTCCAGCAACAGGATTTGCGGGTTGAGCAGCAGCGCGCGGCCCAGCGCCACGTTCTGCCGCTGGCCGCCGGACAGGTTCTGCCCGCGTTCACCCACTTGCAGCTCGTAACCGTCCGGGTGCAAACGGGCAAATTCATGCACACCCGCCAGCTCGGCGGCCTGCAGGATCAGTTCGTCCTCGATGTAACGGGCACCGCTGACCAGGTTGTCGCGCAGGGTACCAGCCAACAGCTGGATGTCCTGCGGTACATAGCCGATGTTGTGGCGCAGCTCGCTGACGTCGATCTGGCGAATGTCCACGCCATCGACCAGCAGCGAGCCGCCATCGGCCTCGTACAGGCCGACGATGAGCTTGGCCAGCGAGCTCTTGCCCGAGCCACTGCGGCCGATGATGCCGACTTTTTCGCCGGGGCGGATGGTCAGGTTGATGTTCTTCAGCGCCAGGTTCTGCTGGTTCGGGTAGGTGAAATCAACCCCGCGGAACTCGACACTACCCTGCAGTACCTTGCGGCTCAGCGGGCGCTCCTCGAAGTTGCGCTCTTGCGGCAGCTCCATCATGTGGTCTGTGGCCACCATGGTGACCTTGGCTTGCTGGTAGCGGGCAAGCAAGCCGTTGAGCGAGGCCAGTGGCCCGAGCGCCCGACCGCTAAGCATGTAGCACGCCACCAGACCGCCCATGCTCAAGTTGCCGTCGATGATCAGGTACACGCCAACGCAGATCATCGCCACGCCAGCCAGCTGCTGGATGAGCATGGTGATGTTCATCGCCAGGCTCGACAGCACCTTCACGCGCAGCTCCAGGCGGCTGAGGGTGCCCAGGGTCTGCTCCCATATGTACTGGCGTTCACTTTCGGCGTTGTTGACCTTTACCGCATCCAGGCCGGCCAGGGTTTCGATCAGGCTGGACTGGCGCTCGGAGGCCAGGGCCATGGTCCGCTCCATGGTCGCCATCAGCGGCCGTTGCAAGGCATAGCCGATGCCCAGGGCCAGCGGGAAGGCAATGATCGGGATCCACACCAGGTGCCCGCCAATGATGGCGATGACGATCAGGATAAGAATGGTGAACGGCAGGTCGATCAGGCTGGTCAGGGTCAATGAGGCGAGGAAGTCGCGCAGGCCCTGGAACTCGTGAATATTCTGGGCAAAGCTGCCGACCCTGGCCGGGCGGTACTTCATCGACATGCCGACGATGCGCTCGAACAGCGTCGCCGAGATGATCAGGTCGGTCTTCTTGCCGGCCAGGTCCAGGCAAAGGCCTCGCAGCCCCTTGAGGATCAGGTCGAAGATGTAGGCGCCGGCGATACCGATGGCCAGCACCCAGAGCGTTGACGTTGCCTGGTTAGGCACCACACGGTCATACACGTTCATCACAAACAGCGGCGCAGCCAGGGCGATCAGGTTGATCACCAGGCTGGCGGCGATGGCGTCGATATACAGCCACTTGCTGCGCAGCAGGGTATCGCGGAACCACGACTTTGCCCGCGGGATGAGGTTGCCGTGGTTGACGTCGAACTTGTGCTGCGGCTGGGCGAAGAACACGCGGCCGCTATAGTCGCTTTGCAGGGCTTCGCGGCTGACATGCACCTCGCCGCCGTCGCTCTCACTGAGCAACAGGCGCGCGGTATCTTCGTTCTCCCAGCCCAGCAGGACGGCACTGCGGCCTTCCTTCAGCAGCAGCATCGCCGGCATGGCGATGCTCGGGATCTGCTCCAGCTTGCGCTGCAGCAGACGCCCTTGCAGGCCGGCCCGGGCGGCGGCACGGGGCAGCAGCTCAGGGCTCAGGCGCTGGGCGGGCAGCGGCAGGCCGGTGGTCAGCATGACCCGGCTGGCGGGTTTCTGGTGCAAGACACACAGGCTCAGCAGGCTATCCAGCAAGGGATCGTCATGCTGACTGCGTGGATCATGGCTGAGTTGGACTCGACTGACTTCAGATTCCACGCGGCGCTCTCTTCATCCTTGTGGTGGGTGGGGTGGGTGTGCCGCCGTTAAGGTCTGGCCGGCTCGCCCTGGCTTTCAATGGTGCTGCCAAGCGGTGTAGGTAGGGGCTACGACGCCCTTATGGCTGAGCAGACGGCCAATGGTCGCCTCGAATCGATACTGAGTAAACAATTGTACGTCGTTCATTGCTACCAGACTGCTCCCGGGCAGTGGGTGTTTCATTTTTGATCCGGTGTGGGTACAGCCTGAAGCACTTTCAGCAGCATAGCCTGCCCGCCAGACAGTGAGTGGGCCGCCTATGATCGATCTTTGTCTTCGTCATTTAATGGGCGCTGATTTGTTGACGGTTTTAAAAGTGCTGATCGTTAAAATTCATCGTACAAAGTCTGCTTGCACGCTTGGCGCTGGTTCAGAAATCGTCAAGGGTTTGCCATCATCGCGGTGTCAGTATCTACGCAATCGTTCTCTATCTGTCTGATCTGCGATGAAGCGTTGTCGCAGGCCGGGCGCTGTAAAAGGCTGGCGTTGGCTCGAACCCTATACAGCCCCGATGTTGCCTCGTTTTGACGCCCCGGCCTGTCCGGTTTCAGGCAAGGTTTGTGCTTGTAAGGAGTTGGCAGCCTGGGGCGCGAAAGTAATCTGAAAATTGACGCGTGCACGATTGACGGTTGCCGATGGGCGGCTGTTCTGCAGCATTAAATGCCGATGTCCCGGCGTCAAAAACGTTGCTGGAACTAGCGTTAAGCAAGCTTTCGATGATGTACGACATTTGTCCTCAATGAACGGTTGGCTAAGGTACAAATATCAATGTGACATTACATTGCCGATTGTTTAGGATGGCCTCTATAAGGTCAATAGTTTGGCATTTAAGTAATTCCAAATAGTTATAGACGAAAAATTGACGCAATAAAGCGTCAAGAGATCATCGACATAGTTCCGCCTGCAGTGGCTTGCGAGTGCCGCTCTGGCATGGAAGTACCCATAGGGTCACACGGAGAGTCCAATGAGCAGCGTTGTAGCCATCGTCAAAAGCATTGTCGGCCAGGTTATTGCGGTATCCCCAGAGGGCATTCGTCGTGTGCTCATCGAAGGGGACCGCCTGCTGGCAGGTGAGGAAGTGCTCACTGGCCCGGGTGGCGCAGTTACTTTGGAGCTAGCCGATGGCCGTCTGCTTGACCTGGGCCGCGACAGCCAGTGGAGCGCCGATGCGCCTGACAGCAGCACCGACCTGAGCCAGGCGACCGCGCAGGCCGCGCCGTCGGTAGAAGAGCTGCAACAGGCGATCGCGGCCGGTGTCGACCCGACTACCGAGCTTGAAGCCACCGCAGCTGGCCCGTCCGCAGCGGGCGGCGGCGGCGCGCTTGGCGGTGGTCACAGCTTCGTGATGCTCGAAGAAACCGCGGGTCGGGTCGACGCTACCGTTGGCTTCCCGACGGAAGGGCTGGGCTTTGCTACCGGGCTCGACAGCGAAGAGGTTGGCTTGCTGGATACCACCAGCAATAACCAAGTGACTACGCCGACGATCGACACCAACGTTGCTACCGACCTGATTCTTGGCGCCACTCCTTCCATCAGCGAAGCGGGTGGCGTAATCGTCTATACCGCCACGGTTGGCCAGGCGCCGACCACCAACCTGGTCGTCACCCTGTCCAATGGTGCCGTAATCGTCATCCCGGCCGGGCAGACCAGCGGCAGCGTCAATGTCGTGGTCCCGGCAAATGACACGCCTTATATCGACGGTGGCCAGATCTCGGCAACTGTAACGGGTACCACTGGCGGCAACGGCCTGACGGTGACAGTGCCGCAAACGCCGGCAGTCACCCAGGTTACCGATACCATCGACACCACCACTGCGACGCTGACGGCGAACCCGTCGGTGACCGAAGGTGGCGTAATCACCTACACCGTGACCCTGAGCAACCCTGCCCAGACGCCGGTGACCGTGACGCTGTCCAACGGGCAGGTAATCACCATCGAAGCTGGCAAGACCCAAGGCAGCGTCGACTTCCAGACCCCGGCGAACGACGTCTACAACAACGGTTCGACCGTCAGTACCACGATCACCGGCGCTACAGGTGGCAATTTCGAGCAACTGACGCCGAACCCTGCACCGGCTGAAACGGTAATCAGTGACTCGGTCGATAACACGACCGCCACTCTGACCGCTTCGCCAAGCGTCACTGAAGGTGGCGTGATCACCTACACCGTGACCCTGAGCAACCCTGCCCAGACGCCGGTGACCGTGACCCTGTCCAATGGGCAGACCATTACCGTTGAAGCCGGCAAAACCCAGGGCAGTGTCGACTTCCAGACCCCGGCGAACGACGTCTATAACAACGGTTCGACTGTCAGCGTCACCATCGAAAACGCCACCGGCGGCAACTTCGAGCAACTGACGCCGAATCCGACTCCGGCTCAGACCACGATCAACGATTCGGTAGACACCACCACCGCAACCCTGACGGCGAGCCCGTCGGTGACCGAAGGTGGCGTAATTACCTACACCGTGACCCTGAGCAACCCTGCCCAGACTCCGGTAACCGTGACCCTGTCCAACGGCCAGACCATCACCGTTGAA
>NZ_SSOI01000043.1:0-12668 GCF_029873175.1 Pseudomonas sp. BN505 | reverse complement strand
AAAACGCTGCGCTCCGATCATCCGGCCCCTGCGCTGCGCTCCGGGGTTCCCTCACTCCGGCCTTGCTCCCGGGAGGACCGCGCTGCAGGCCCCATCCTGGGGCCCAGCGCTTGACGGGCATCCATGCCCGTCACCTCCCTTCGCAAGGCCTGCGTTCGGCCTCCTGAAGTCGCGAAGATCAAAAGCAAGATCAAGATCAAGATCAAGATCAAGATCAAGATCACAGGCACGGTACAGCACAAACATCGAGCGGGGAGTGCGGGTCGCTGTGCGGCCCTTCGCGCAAGCAAAAAAAACCCGGGTTCTGGGGGGGGAATCCGGGTTAAGACCATTAGGAGTAAAACAAAGGTACGCGGTCCCTGAGCACCTTTATCGGCGCGCCACTTGGGGGGGATGCGCCGCGCCAACACTTCAAGTATTGGTCAGGTTTGGCGCAGTGCCAGCGTATATTGGTCGTTTTTTAAACAAATTTGGAATACGCCGAGGTTTCAATCCTTCCACAGCGCATGGCAGTAAGCATGGTGAAACACAGACATGCGTGGATGATCCGTGCAATTTCTTGCAAGTTAGGCATAATAAACCGCTTCGATTGTCATCCAGTCCTTCCCATGCAGAAAGAACCTCGTAAGGTCCGTGAGTTTCGCCGTCGCGAACAGGAAATCCTCGACACCGCGCTCAAGCTGTTTCTCGAACAGGGTGAGGACAGCGTCACTGTCGAAATGATCGCCGACGCCGTGGGTATCGGCAAAGGCACGATCTACAAGCATTTCAAGTCAAAGGCGGAAATCTACCTGCGCCTGATGCTCGACTATGAGCGCGACCTGAACGAACTGTTGCACTCGGCCGACGTCGACCGTGACAAGGAAGCCCTGTCACGTGCCTACTTCGAGTTTCGCATGCGCGACCCGCAACGTTACCGGCTGTTCGACCGCCTGGAAGAGAAGGTGGTCAAGGGCAACCAGGTGCCGGAAATGGTCGAGCAACTGCACAGTATCCGTGCCTCCAACTTCGATCGCCTGACTCAGCTGATCAAGGGCCGCATCAGCGAAGGCAAGCTCGAAGACGTACCGCCGTATTTCCATTACTGCGCCGCCTGGGCGCTGGTGCACGGCGCCGTTGCGCTGTACCACTCGCCGTTCTGGAGCAATGTGCTTGAGGATCAGGAAGGTTTCTTCCAGTTCCTGATGGACATCGGTGTGCGCATGGGCAACAAACGCAAACGCGATCCGGAACCGACCAACTGAAGCGTTCCGTCATTTGACGCTGAGGCCGGCAGGGTGCGGGGGCTTGCAAAAACCTGATTTATGAGTCAGGTTTCGCCTGCCCCTTATCATCCATGCCGGAGTCATTCATGATTGTCGATCGTCAAGGCAGGCGCTTTCGCAACCTGCGTGTCAGCCTGACGGCTGCTTGCAATTATGCCTGCACCTACTGCGTGCCCGACGGCAAACGCCTGGTGGCGGCACAAGACGAACTCTCGGCAGATGCCCTGGCCCGCGGCGTGGCTTACCTGATCGAAGCGGCTGGTATCGAGCGCCTGCGCATCACAGGGGGTGAGCCGCTGGTCAGCCCACGCCTGGATGCCTTTCTGGCCGCCGTGGCCAAGCTCGACCTCGACGATATCTCGCTGACCACCAATGGCCAGCTGTTGGCGCGCAAGCTGCCCCAGCTGCAAGCGGCGGGTATCCGACGCCTGAATGTTTCCCTCGACACTCTCGACCCCCAGGCCTTCCGCCGCATTGCCCGGGGCGGCGACCTGGCCAGTGTGCTGGCGGGTATGGAGCAGGCCACTGCGCTGGGCATGCGAATCAAGGTGAACATGGTGCCAATGCGCGGGCACAACCTCGACCAGGTATTGCCGCTGCTGGATTACTGCCTGGAGCGCGGCTTCGAGTTGCGCTTCATAGAACTCATGCGCATGGGCCACCTGGCCCGTGAGCACAATGCCTTTGTGCAGCAGTTCGTCGGGCTCGACCAGTTGCTGGCGCTGATCGGCGGCAAGTATGCCTATGTCCAGGTCGATGCGCCGCTGGACGCTACAGCCCTGCGCTATGAAATCCCGGGCATTGGCCACTTCGGCATCATCGCAAACGAGAGCGTGCCGTTTTGCCGTACCTGTTCGCGCTTGCGCCTGTCCTCCACGGGCTGGTTGCATGGCTGCCTGTCTTCGAGCAATCGCCATTTCGTCGGTGACCTGCTGGAAAAGCCGCGTCATCAGGCCCTGCCGGCCCTGCAGCGCCTGTTGGTCAAGGCGCTGGCAGACAAGCAGGACCTGGCGTTTTCCGGTGATGTGATGGTGATGAAGGTGATTGGCGGCTGAAGCTGGCGCAAAAGCTGCATCCGCCGGCTATTCGCCGGTTTTTCGTCGCCGGCCACTGGAGGAAAGATGCGTAGCCTGGTCTTGCTGCTGGCGCTGATGGCGCTGGGCGGCTGCATGAATGTCAGCGATATGGGCGAAGGCGTCCGCTATCACATGAGCGATGCCGGTCTGCTGGACCACAGCGATACCCGGCGTACCCTGTCGATCCGCCTGCAGCCCGATTCGTTCATTTTCATCGGCCAGGGCGCATTCGTGCCGCCGGGCAAGGGGCCGGTGCCACGGCAGAACGCGGTGGCTGACGAGGCGTTCAAGAGCTTTGTCGAGTATTTCCCGTTGGTGCGCCGCGCCCAAGGCCCATTGGGCCTGGAAGACGCCATTGCCCAGGCACGCTCGGTGGGTGCCGACTACGTCCTGTACACCCGCTTCGCCCGTACCGACGACCGCATCGGCAATGGCGATGAGTGGTATGACGAACAGGCCGTCGACCGGCTGGGGTGGGACACTGGCGTGGTGCAGATGATGTTGATCGAAACCAATACCCGCTACCTGATCGACACCGCACGCATCAAGAGTCGTGGCGGTTTGTTGACGTTCCACGACAACACCCCGGAGGATTTGCTAGGTGCGCCGATGCGCGAGTACGCTCGTAGCCTTCTGGGTATGAGCGAATGAGGCAGGCGTGATGAGTGATTCCGGCAAGGCCAATGATCTTCTGGCACAGATCCCCAAGGCCAAGGGCCTGCCGCCGGTGCATCTGTGGAACCCGGATTTTTGCGGTGACATCGATATGCGCATTGCCCGCGATGGCACCTGGTATTACCTGGGCACGCCGATCGGGCGCAAACCGATGGTGCGGTTGTTTTCCACGATCATTCGCCGCGATGGCGATGACTACTTCCTGATTACCCCGGTAGAAAAGGTTGGCATCCGCGTCGACGATGCCCCATTTGTGGCCGTGGCGCTGGAGGTGCTGGGGGAGGGGGAGCAGCAGGTGCTGCGCTTCACCAGCAATGTCGAGGACCAGGTTGACGCCGGGCCGGATAATCCCCTGCGGGTAGTGATCGACCCGGTGACGCAGGAGCCATCGCCCTATGTGCTGATGCGCAGCAACCTTGAGGCGCTGATTCACCGCAATGTTTTCTATCAGTTGGTAGAGCTGGCGGTGGCGCGTGAAATCGACGGCGAGGAATGGCTGGGGGTCTGGAGCCAGGGCGTGTTCTACCCGATTGGACGTAGCAGCTGAGCTCTTTGTTGCCTGTACCGGCCTCTTCGCGGGCATGCCCGCTCCCACAGGTACAGCACCTGTGGCGAATGAACTTGTGGGAGCGGGCGTGCCCGCGAAGAGGGCGGCACAGGTAAGATCGGCCCCCTGCTTTTACCTCGAATTGGCCATTTGTCTTCAGCCAACGAAAGCCTAACTTGCTGGCATTAGCCATCCAGGAGAAGCCCGCCATGAAACCCTTGGCCATCGTCCTTTTTGCCCTGCTCGCCGTCCAAGCCCCCGCCTGGGCCCACGGCGACGTTGCCGACCAGGTCAAAGTCCTGCAGCAGCAACAACCCTCGAACGCCCCGGGCAAAACGGCTGTCATGCTTACGGTGAGCTACGCCCCTGGCGAGGCATCGCCCGCGCATCAGCACCCCGGCGCAGTGATGGCCTACGTTCTGGAGGGGGCAGTGGTGTCGAAGCTCAACAACGATCCGGAAAAGACCTACAAGGCCGGTGAGTACTGGTACGAGGCGCCAGGCACCGTGCACAGCGTGTCACGCAATGCCAGCAAGACCCAGCCCGCCAAGCTGCTGGTCTGGAGCCTGGTGGACGAGGGCAAGCCAGTGACCGAGCCGCTGGGCCAGTAAATCCGATGCAATGCAAAAAGCCCCCGGTTGCTTGCGCACCCGGGGGCTTTTCAATGTTTGGCTCCGCGACCTGGACTCGAACCAGGGACCCAATGATTAACAGTCATTTGCTCTACCGACTGAGCTATCGCGGAATCTGCGCCATATCTTACTGATTGCCCGGGAGATGTCAAGCCTCTCCCAGGCAAATCAATAGGTTACAGCACTTCGACGATGGCCTTGGTCACCACGTGGATGTTGCTCTGGTTCAGCGCGGCAACCGCGATGCGGCCGGTGTCCAGCGCGTAGATGCCAAAATCGTTCTTCAGGCGCGCCACTTGTTCAACGGTCAGGCCCGAGTAGGAGAACATGCCCGCCTGGCGGCCAACGAAGCTGAAGTCGCGCTTGGCGCCATATTCAGCCAGCAGGCTGACCATTTGCTGGCGCATGCCGTGGATGCGCTGGCGCATCTCGCCCAGCTCGGCTTCCCACATCTGGCGCAGTTCGTCGCTGTTCAGCACGGTAGCGACGATGGTCGCGCCGTGGGTCGGCGGGTTGGAGTAGGTGGTGCGGATTACGCGCTTGACCTGCGACAGCACGCGAGTGCTTTCGTCTTTGTTGCCGGTGACGATCGACAGTGCGCCAACGCGCTCGCCGTACAGCGAGAACGACTTGGAGAACGAGCTGGAAACGAAGAACTCCAGGCCCGACTCGGCGAACAGGCGCACGGCGAAGGCGTCTTCGGCGATACCGTCGCCAAAGCCCTGGTAGGCCATGTCGAGGAACGGCACATGGCCCTTGGCCTTGACCACTTCCAGGACGTTTTTCCAGTCGTCCAGGCCCAGGTCGACGCCAGTCGGGTTGTGGCAGCAGGCATGCAGCACGACGATCGAGCCGGACGGCAGGTTGTTCAGGTCTTCGAGCATGCCGGCACGGTTGACGTCGTTGCTAGGCGCGTCGTAGTAGCGGTAGTTCTGTACCGGGAAACCGGCGGTTTCGAACAGTGCGCGGTGGTTTTCCCAGCTCGGGTCACTGATGGCAACCACGGCATTGGGCGACAGGCGCTTGAGGAAGTCGGCGCCGATCTTCAGCGCGCCGGTGCCGCCAACGGCCTGCACGGTGACCACGCGGCCAGCGGCCAGCAGTGGCGACTCGGCGCCGAAGATCAGTTTTTGCACGGCCTGGTCGTAAGTGGCGATGCCGTCGATCGGCAGGTAGCCGCGCGAGGCGTGCTGGGCGGCACGCTGGGTTTCGGCTTCGATCACGGCGCGCAGCAGCGGAATGCGGCCTTCCTCATTGCAGTACACGCCAACGCCCAGGTTGACCTTGTCGGTACGTGGGTCGGCGTTGAATGCTTCGTTGAGGCCCAGGATAGGGTCGCGGGGTGCCAGCTCGACAGCGGAAAACAGGCTCATTGTTACCTTGGCTCTGATTGGAGAGTGATAGGACGTACACGCTCCAGCCGAATGCACTGAAGCGGTGCACAAACGGGGAGTCAGTATAGTGATACCGCCCGGTCACTGCGACACTCTGGCACAGCTTTTCCGGCTATTTGCGCAAATATTTTTCGACCATTGGTCTAATTGCCGTGTCCACTGTAACAAGCGCTCACAGCCCGGCCTTGAAAGCGCCCCCGGATAGCCGCATTTGGGTATAGACTACTGGCTAAATTTACAGTTGCTGCAACACCGCGAGGTCAAACATGTCCGAGTTCCAGCTCGTCACCCGTTTCCAGCCGGCCGGCGACCAGCCCGAGGCCATCCGCCAGATGGTCGAAGGCATCGAGGCGGGGCTGTCGCACCAGACGCTGCTCGGCGTGACCGGTTCGGGCAAGACCTTCAGCATCGCCAACGTCATCGCGCAGGTGCAGCGCCCGACCCTGGTACTTGCGCCAAACAAGACCCTGGCCGCGCAGTTGTACGGCGAATTCAAGGCGTTCTTCCCCAATAACGCGGTGGAGTATTTCGTTTCCTACTACGACTACTACCAGCCCGAGGCCTACGTGCCGTCGTCGGACACCTTCATCGAGAAGGACGCCTCGATCAACGACCATATCGAGCAGATGCGCCTGTCGGCGACCAAGGCGCTGCTGGAGCGGCGCGATGCAATCATCGTCACCACCGTGTCGTGCATCTATGGCCTGGGCAGCCCCGAGTCCTACCTGAAAATGGTCCTGCATGTGGACCGCGGCGACAAGCTCGACCAGCGCGCACTGCTGCGCCGGCTGGCCGACCTGCAGTACACCCGCAACGAAATGGACTTTGCCCGTGCCACCTTCCGCGTGCGCGGTGATGTGATCGACATCTTCCCGGCCGAGTCGGACCTTGAAGCCATCCGCATCGAACTGTTCGATGATGAGGTGGAGAACATCGCCGCCTTCGACCCGCTCACCGGCGAGGTTTTCCGCAAGTTGCCACGCTTCACCTTCTACCCCAAGAGCCACTACGTTACCCCGCGGGAAACCCTGCTGGAGGCCGTGGAGGGCATCAAGGAAGAGTTGAAGGAGCGCCTGGAGTACCTGCACAAGGCCAACAAGCTGGTGGAAGCACAGCGCCTGGAACAGCGCACCCGTTTCGATCTGGAAATGATCATGGAGCTGGGTTACTGCAACGGCATCGAGAACTACTCGCGCTACCTGTCCGGGCGCCCGGCCGGTGCGCCACCGCCCACTCTGTACGACTACCTGCCAGCCGATGCACTGCTGGTGATCGACGAATCACACGTCAGCGTTCCGCAGGTCGGTGCCATGTACAAGGGCGACCGTTCACGCAAGGAAACACTGGTCGAATACGGCTTCCGCATGCCCTCGGCGCTGGACAACCGGCCGATGCGCTTCGACGAATGGGAGGATGTCAGCCCGCAGACCATCTTCGTGTCCGCTACCCCGGGCCCCTACGAAGCCGAGCATTCCGGGCGCGTGGTGGAGCAGGTGGTGCGTCCGACCGGCCTGGTAGACCCGCAGGTCGAGATACGCCCGGCACTGACCCAGGTGGATGACTTGCTGTCGGAAATCCGCAAGCGCGTGGCGCTGGGCGAGCGGGTGCTGGCCACTACGCTGACCAAGCGCATGGCCGAGGACCTTTCTGATTACCTGGCCGACCACGATGTGCGGGTGCGCTACCTGCACTCGGACATCGACACGGTGGAGCGGGTAGAGATCATCCGCGACCTGCGCCTGGGCACCTTCGACGTGCTGGTGGGCATCAACCTGCTGCGCGAAGGCCTGGACATGCCGGAGGTTTCGCTGGTGGCGATCCTCGATGCCGACAAGGAAGGCTTCCTGCGTTCGGAGCGCTCGCTGATCCAGACCATCGGCCGCGCTGCGCGTAACCTCAATGGCCGGGCCATCCTGTACGCCGACAACATCACCGGCTCGATGCAGCGGGCAATTGACGAAACCGAGCGACGCCGTGAAAAGCAGGTCGCCTTCAACGAAGCCAACGGTATCGTGCCCAAGGGCGTGGTCAAGGACATCACCGACATCATGGAAGGCGCCACCGTGCCTGGCGCGCGCAGCAAAAAGCGCAAGGGCATGGCCAAGGCGGCAGAAGAGAGCGCCCGTTACGAGGCCGAGCTGCGTACGCCGGGCGAGATCACCAAGCGTATCAAGCAGCTTGAAGAGAAAATGATGCAGCTCGCCCGCGACCTGGAGTTCGAAGCTGCGGCGCAGCTGCGCGACGAGATTACCCAGCTGCGCGAGCGGTTGATTACCAGCTGATCCCTTTGGGTGGCTGAACTGGCCCTATCGCCGGCAAGCCAGCTCCCACAGGTGTGCCGCTGCATTCAAAATTTGCCCGGTACCTGTGGGGGCTGGCTTGCCGGCGATAGGCCCAGCATAAGCTAGTGAGCTTCCCCAGCCTTCAACCCTTCCGGCAGCTTGCGGGTGAGCAACACTGCCACCATGCTCACTGCCAACCCGATCCCGACAAAGTGGAACGCGTCGTTGTACGCCATGATCATGGCCTGCTGGTGGGTGATCTCGCTCAACTTGCCCAGCGCCGCATTGTCAGTGCCCAGCCGCTCGGCCAGTTGCGCCAGCCGTTCCGCCACCTGCGGGTTGCTCGGCACTACCGCTTCGCGCAGGTAGTCGAAATACACCTTGGTGCGCGCATCCAGCAGCGTGGCCAGCAAGGCGATGCCAATCGCACCGCCCAGGTTACGCAGGATATTGAACAGGCTCGATGCCGACCCCGCGTCCTGCGGCTGGATGTAAGCCGTGGCGATCAGCGAAATGGTCACCATGATCATCGGCTGGCCAAGGGCGCGGATGATCTGGATATGGTTGAACTGCGGCCCGGCAAAGTCCGGGTTGAGCATCCCCGAGCCGAAACTCGCGGCGCCGAACAGGCAGAACCCCAAGGCGCACAGCAGCTTGGGCGACACCACTTTCATCAGCTGTGGTACCAGCGGGATCAGAAACAGCTGCGGCACCCCCATCCACATGATCACCTCGCCGATCTGCAAGGCGTTGTAGCCCTGCACCTGAGCCAGGTACAGCGGCAGCAGGTAGATCGACCCGTACAGGCCTACGCCCATGCCCAGGCTGGCGATGCTCGACAGGCCGAAATTGCGGTTACCGAGGATGCGCAGGTTGATCAGCGGGTGTGGCTTGGAGAACTGCAGGATGACGAAGGTGATCAGGCTGACCAAGGCGACGCTGCCCAGGCCGACGATCAGGTGCGACTCCAGCCAGTCCTTGCGGTGCCCCTCTTCAAGAAACACCTGCAGGCAGCCCAACCCCAGGCCCAGGGTGACGATGCCTGCGTAATCGGTGCTTTTCAGCAGTTCCCAGTGCGCGTCTTTCTTCTCCAGCCCGTACAGCAGACCGGCAATCATCACCAGGCCCGGCGGGATGTTGATGTAGAAAATGTACTCCCAGCCCCAGTTCTCGGTCAGCCAGCCGCCCAGGGTGGGGCCGATGGAGGGGGCAAACGTGGCGGTCATGGCGAACATCGCCATGCCTTTGGCGCGGTGGTGTTCGGGCAGCTTGATCAGCGTGAGGGTAAACGCCAGTGGGATCAGCGCGCCGCCGGTAAAGCCTTGCAGGGCGCGGAACAGGATCATGCTCTCCAGGTTCCAGGCCATCGAGCACAGCAGTGACGACAACAGAAAGCCCCCGGAAACCCACACGGCCAGGCGTCGGGCAGACAGCAGTTGCACCAGCCAGGCGGTCAGCGGAATCATGATGATTTCCGCCACCAGGTACGAGGTGGAAATCCACGAGCCTTCTTCCAGGGTTGCCGACAGGGCACCCTGAATGTCCTTCAGTGACGAGTTGGTGATCTGGATGTCCAGCACCGCCATGAACGCGCCGAGCATCACACTCATCACCGCGATCCAGTCGCGCCGGGTAGGCTCGTCGCTGGGCCTGAGCAGTTGGTCACCGGCCATCGTGGCCTTCGCTCTCGCTGCGCAGGTCTATGGTGGCGGTCACCGACATGCCGGGGCGGATGCGCCCATGCAGCGGGTTGTCGGCGCTGAAGGTGAGCTTGACCGGGATGCGCTGCACCACCTTGGTGAAGTTGCCGGTGGCGTTATCGGGTGGCAGCAGGCTGAACTGCGCCCCCGAGGCCGCGAACACACTGTTTACCCGGCCTTCGATGGGGGTGTCCGGGTAGCTGTCGAACAGCAGCTCGGCGCGCTGGCCGGGCTGCATGTGGCCGATCTGGGTTTCCTTGAAGTTGGCCTGCACCCAGATGTCTTCGTCGGGCACGATCGACAGCAGGTAGGCGCCGGCCTGCACCACCTGGCCATTGCGCGCATTGCGCTGGCCGATGGTGCCGCTGATCGGCGCGCGGATTTCGCAACGGGTCAGGTTCAGCTCGGCCTGGGCCAGGTCGGCGCGTGCGTTGGCGATTTGTGCATCGAGGCGTTTGAGGTCGGCGTTCAGTGCATTCACCTGCTGGCGCTGGCTTTGCAGGTCGGCGCGGGCCTTGTCGACCTGAGAGCCGGCAACATGGCTGTCTGCCGACAGGGTTGTGACCCGTTCCTCGGATATGAAACCTGGCTTGCGCAGCTTTTCGGCACGGCTCAGGTCCACCCGAGAACGGTCGAACGTGGCCTGGTTGGCAGCCACCTGAGCCTGCCCGGCGGCGATCAGACTACCTTGCTGGGTCAGGCGACTTTGTGCCTGTGCGTATTCCGCTTCACGGGTGGCCAGGGTGGCGCGGGCGCGGTCAACTGCCAGGTCAAAGTCTGCCGCTTCCAGGCGTACCAGCAGGTCACCTTTGTTGACGTGCTGGTTGTCCTCGACCGGCACCGCGTCAATACGTGCGCCCAGCTGGCTGGAGATACGGGTGATCTCGCCCTGTACATAGGCGTTGTCGGTGCTCTCGTAGAAGCGGCCCTTGAAGTACCAGTGGGCCAGGAAGGCGAGGGCGATGATGGCCACCAGGGTGAAGAAGATCGCCAGGCGGCGTTTGAGTAGAGCAGGCATGGGGACTATCGTTCCAGAAATGTAAGCAAATTTAACAGTGCCGCAGGGCCTGTCGACAAGTGACGTTCGCGCCATTGCTGGAGCCCGGTGCCTGCCTCCTGCTAACATCCCGCCTTTGTTTCATCTTCAGTTCGAGACCTTCCATGACCACCGTACGCACGCGTATCGCGCCATCGCCTACCGGCGACCCCCATGTCGGCACTGCCTACATCGCCCTGTTCAACTACTGCTTTGCCAAGCAGAACGGCGGTGAGTTCATCCTGCGCATCGAAGACACCGACCAGCTGCGCTCCACGCGCGAGTCGGAACAGCAGATCTTCGACGCCCTGCGCTGGCTCGGCATCGAATGGAACGAAGGCCCGGATGTTGGCGGCCCGCACGGCCCGTACCGGCAGAGCGAGCGTGGCGAGATCTACGCGAAGTATGCCAAGGAGCTGGTTGACGCCGGCCACGCCTTCTATTGCTTCTGCACCGCCGAAGAGCTGGAGCAGATGCGTGCCGAGCAACAGGCCCGCGGTGAAACCCCGCGCTACGACGGCCGCGCACTGCTGCTGAGCGCCGAGGAAGTGCAGCGCCGCCTGGACGCTGGCGAGCCACACGTGATCCGCATGAAGGTGCCGAGCGAAGGTATCTGCGTGGTGCCGGACATGCTGCGTGGCGATGTCGAAATCCCGTGGGACCGCATGGACATGCAGGTGCTGATGAAGAACGACGGCCTGCCGACGTACTTCCTGGCCAACGTGGTCGACGACCACCTGATGGGCATCACCCACGTCCTGCGTGGCGAAGAGTGGCTGCCGTCGGCGCCCAAGCTGATCAAGCTGTACGAATACTTCGGCTGGGAGCAGCCCAAGCTGTGCTACATGCCGCTGCTGCGTAACCCCGACAAGTCCAAGCTGTCCAAGCGCAAGAACCCGACCTCGGTGACCTTCTACGAGCGCATGGGCTTCATGCCTGAGGCGATGCTCAACTACCTGGGCCGCATGGGCTGGTCGATGCCGGACGAGCGCGAAAAGTTCTCGCTGGACGAGATGGTCGAGCACTTCGACCTGTCGCGTATTTCGCTGGGTGGCCCGATCTTCGACATCGAGAAGCTGTCCTGGCTCAACGGCCAGTGGCTGCGCGAACTGCCGGTCGAGGAATTCGCCACACGCCTGCAGAAGTGGGCATTCAACAGCGACTACATGATGAAGATTGCCCCGCACGTGCAGGGCCGGGTCGAGACCTTCAGCCAGGTTGCCCCGCTGGGCGGGTTCTTCTTCGAAGGTGCGCTGAAGCTGGATGCCAAGCTGTTCGAGAGCAAGAAACTGTCGGCCGACCAGGTGCGCCAGGTGATCCAGCTGATCCTGTGGAAGCTCGAAAGCCTGCGCCAGTGGGAAAAAGAGCGCATCACCGGCTGCATCCAGGCCGTGGTCGAGGCGCTGGAACTGAAGTTGCGTGATGCCATGCCGCTGATGTTCGCCGCCATTACTGGCCAGGCCAGCTCGGTGTCGGTACTGGACGCCATGGAAATCCTCGGCCCCGACCTGACCCGCTACCGTCTGCGCCAGGCCCTGGACCTGCTGGGTGGTGTGTCGAAGAAAGAAAACAAAGAGTGGGAAAAGCTGCTGGCTTCGATCGGCTGACCGCGTTCCCGTGCCTATAGTCGAACCTGTGGGAGCGGATAAACCCGCTCCCACAGGGTTTACTGTTCAGGTTTTACTGGGGCAGGGCGGTAAGTGATTGTTATCTGTGAAAAAACTTTTGAATATTTTCAAAATTTCGTTTGACAGCCCTGCAATCCGATCTTAATATGCGCCCCGTCCACAGCGATGAACGAAAACGAAACGCCAGCCACTCAGCTAGCGATTCAGTTCAAAGCGACATTGTGGGGCTATAGCTCAGCTGGGAGAGCGCCTGCATGGCATGCAGGAGGTCAGCGGTTCGATCCCGCTTAGCTCCACCAAATTCCGCTCGTCAGCCACGGCTGGCAAGCAAGACCGGGTCCAGCAACCGGGTCTTGAAGGTAAGAAGGTTCGTCCCCTTCGTCTAGTGGCCTAGGACACCGCCCTTTCACGGCGGTAACAGGGGTTCGAGTCC
>NZ_SSOI01000042.1:0-149428 GCF_029873175.1 Pseudomonas sp. BN505 | reverse complement strand
GGCAACCGGCTCGCCTTCAAGTACGATGAATACGCCCGCCTGCTGGAAGAAACCGATCCACTGGGGCGCAAGATCCAGTACGAGTACCACCACCTGACTACGCTGGTGACCAAAGTCAGCTACCCGGATGGCAGCACCTGGCAGGCGCGCTACGACGACAAGGGCAACCTGCTCGCCGAAATCGATGCCCTCGGTCAGATGACCGAGTACCTGAACAGCGATGACGGCCTGCCGCACACCATCATCGATGCGACCTACAAGTCCAAGTACCTGTGGTGGAACACCCTGGCCCAGGTCGAGCGTTATCAGGACTGCTCGGGCAAGAGCACGTACTACCGCTATGACGAACGCCGGCTGACCAAAGAAATCACACTCGATGGCACGCTGGGCTACGAGTACGACCCACTCAGCAACCTGACCATGCTGAGCCTGCCGGATGGCCGCAAGGTCAATCACCTGTATTACGGTAGCGGGCACCTCCACCAGCTGAACCTCTATGGCCAGGTCAGCAGTGACAGGGAACGCGATGGCCTGCACCGCGAGGTTTGCTGGGGCCAGTTCTCCTCGATGCTTTCGGTTCCACAGTGTGAAACCAGATTCGATTGTGCTTCATCTCTCCTCGCGCTTATCTGTCAGCCAAGCACGACCTGCCTTACCCGTCGTGACCTCAAGGCGAACAACAAGAACGGGAAACCACCCGCGCGAGGAGACTCTACATGTCCCGACATCAGCACATCCTGGCCTGGCTGAACGATGTGGCCAGCGACCTGCACGCGATCCGTCACGATATCCACGCCCACCCGGAACTGGGTTTTGAAGAAAGCCGCACCTCGGCGCTGGTCGCCCGGCTGCTCGAGGCGTGGGGCTATGAAGTGCACACCGGCATCGGCAAGACCGGTGTGGTCGGTGTGCTGCGCAATGGCAGCAGTACACGCCGGCTGGGCTTGCGCGCCGACATGGACGCGCTGCCCATCCACGAAGCAACGGGCGCGGCCTACAGCAGCCAGCACCAAGGTTGCATGCACGCCTGCGGCCATGACGGGCACACCACCATGCTGCTGGGCGCTGCGCGCTACCTGGCGGCAACCCGGCAGTTCGACGGCACGCTGACGCTGATCTTCCAGCCGGCCGAGGAGGGCCAAGGCGGTGCCGAGGCGATGCTGGCCGACGGCCTGCTGGAACGCTTCCCCTGCGATGCGCTGTTCGGCATGCACAACATGCCCGGGCTGCCGGCCGGGCATCTTTGTTTTCGCGAGGGGCCGATGATGGCCTCGCAAGACCTGCTCACGGTGACCCTCGACGGGGTGGGCGGCCATGGCTCGATGCCGCACCTGACCGTAGACCCGCTGGTGGCAGCGGCCAGTGTGGTGATGGCGCTGCAAACCGTGGTGGCGCGCAACATCGATGCGCAGGAGGCTGCGGTGGTCACCGTCGGCGCCCTGCAGGCCGGCGAAGCGGCCAACGTGATTCCGCAACAGGCGCTGTTACGCCTTAGCCTGCGTGCGCTGAACGCCGAGGTGCGGGCGCAGACCCTGGAGCGGGTGCGGGCAATTATCGTCAGCCAGGCCGAAAGCTTTGGTTGCCGTGCCAGCATCGAGCACCGCCCGGCCTACCCGGTGCTGGTCAACCATGCCGCAGAAAACGCCTTCGCCACGCAGGTGGGGGTGGAGTTGCTCGGTGCCGAGGCGGTGGATGGCAACACCCGCAAGCTAATGGGCAGCGAGGACTTCGCCTGGATGCTGCAGCGCTGCCCGGGCGCCTACCTGTTCATCGGCAATGGTGTATCGCGGCCGATGGTGCATAACCCGGCCTACGACTTCAACGACGACATCCTGCTGACTGGTGCCGCCTACTGGGGCGCGCTGGCAGAGCGCTGGCTCGCGCCCGCCTGACCTTTCCTTTTTGACGACTGCCGCTGGAACCCGGGCGCGACCGCGCCTGGGCGATCACCCAATCATTGTGTGGAGTGTTCCCTATGCAGATTTCGAGCACCGGCGTGTCGCGAACCCGGCAAGTGGTCGCCGCCGTTATCGGCAACGCCCTGGAGTGGTACGACTTTATTGTTTACGGCTTTCTGGCCAGCATCATCGCCCGGCAGTTTTTCCCGTCCGACGACGAGTACGCTTCGCTGCTGATGGCCCTGGCGACCTTTGGCGTCGGCTTTTTCATGCGCCCGGTGGGTGGCGTGTTGCTGGGCATGTATTCCGATCGCAAGGGCCGCAAGGCGGCGATGCAGATGATCATCCGCCTGATGACTGTGTCGATCGCCATGATCGCGTTTGCCCCCGACTACCTGGCCATCGGCATGGCCGCGCCGCTGCTGATCGTGGTGGCGCGCATGCTGCAAGGGTTTGCCACCGGTGGCGAGTACGCCAGCGCCACGGCGTTTCTGGTGGAGAGCGCGCCTGCACACCGCAAGGGCCTGTATGGCTCGTGGCAATTGGTAGGGCAGTGCCTGGCGGTGTTTTCCGGGGCGGCGATGGTGGCACTGGTTACCCACCTGTGCTCGCCTGAGGCGCTGGACAGCTGGGGCTGGCGCATCCCGTTCGTGCTGGGCCTGCTGATCGGCCCGGTCGGGTTGTGGATACGCAAGCACATGGAAGAGCCCGAGGAGTTCGTCGAGGCGCGCCGCCAGGCCAAGGGCCAGTCGCCCACCCTGTGGCAGGTATTGCGTGAACATCGGCGCAGCCTGCTGGTGTCGATGGGGCTGGCCTGTGGCGCGACGGTGTCGTTCTACGTGGTGCTGGTGAACATGCCGACCTTCGCCCACAAGAGCCTCGGGCTGCCGCTGGACCAGGTGCTGCTGGTGCAGATGCTGGCCGTGGGGCTGATGACCGTGGTCATTCCTCTGGCAGGGGCTTTGTCTGACCGGGTGGGGCGGCGCCCGGTGCTGATGGCTTTCACCCTGGCCTTTTTCGTGATGGTGTACCCACTGTATGTGTGGGTGGCCGCTGCGCCTTCGCTGGAGCGCCTGCTGGTGATGCAACTACTGCTGTGCACGGCCATCGGCGGCTTCTTTGGCCCGGCCCCGACCGCCCTGGCCGAGCAGTTCCCGGTCGAGGTGCGCTCCACGGGTGTCTCGGTGGCCTATAACGTAGCGGTGATGGTGTTTGGCGGCTTTGCCCCGTTGATCGTCACCTGGCTTACCAAGGTGCTCGCTACCCCGGTGGCACCGTCGTTCTACGTGCTGTTCGCCTGCCTGCTGACGCTGCTGGGTACCTATTGCCTGAAAGAGGCACCCCGGGCGGGCAAGCCTGCCACTTTCAACCTTGGAGTAAAACCGTGAAGCCGTTAGCCATCGACCCCATCGTTGCCCTTGATGCCCAAGCTTTGTCCCAGGCCATCCATGCCCGGCAGGTATCGTGCCGGGAGGTGATGCAGGCTTATCTCGCGCACATCGAGCGCTGCAACCCACAGGTCAACGCACTGGTGTCGCTGCGCCCGGCCGAGGCGGTGTTGGCCGAGGCCGATGAGCGTGACCGTGAGCTGACGCGAGGCCATTCCCGCGGCTGGATGCACGGCATGCCACAGGCGATCAAGGACCTGGCTGCCACTGCCGGTTTGCGCACCACCCTGGGCTCGCCGTTGTTCGCCGAACAGGTACCCGAGCATGACGCCATCAGCGTGGCGCGGGTGCGGGCGAGCGGGGCGCTGATCGTTGGCAAAAGCAACGTGCCGGAGTTCGGCCTCGGTTCGCAAACCTATAACACCCTGTTCGGTACCACCACCAATGCCTACGACCCGCATCGGGTGGCCGGCGGCAGCAGTGGCGGGGCTGCAGCGGCGCTGGCCATGCGCCTGCTGCCGGTGGCCGACGGCAGCGACATGATGGGGTCGCTGCGCAACCCGGCGGCGTTCAACAATGTGTTCGGCCTGCGCCCGTCGCAGGGCCGTGTGCCCCATGGTCCGGCACCCGAACTGTTCGTGCAGCAGCTGGCTACCGAAGGGCCGATGGGGCGCAGTGTGGTGGATGTGGCGCGGCTGTTGTCGACCCAGGCAGGCGTTGATGCACGAGTGCCGCTGTCGCTGAGCGAGGGCCGACGCGATTTCGCCGCAGGGCTGCACCGCGATTTTCGGGGTGTGCGGGTTGGCTGGCTGGGTGACTACAACGGCTACCTGCCGATGGATGAGGGGGTGTTGGGCCTGTGTGAAGCAGCGTTGGCCGATTTCGCCGAACTGGGCTGCCGGGTCGAGGCTTGCCAACCGGCATTCGACCCAGCTCGCTTGTGGCAATGCTGGCTCACCCACCGCCACTTCCTGGTGCACGGCAACCTTGGCGCGGCCTATGCCGACCCAGCCAGGCGCGCCTTGCTCAAGCCCGAAGCACAGTGGGAGGTAGAGGGCGCCTTGCAGCTGAGCGCGGCCTCGCTGTACCAGGCCTCGCTGGACCGCAGCGACTGGTACCGCGCCTTGGCCAACCTGTTCGAACGTTACGACTACCTGCTGTTGCCGTCGGCCCAGGTGTTCCCTTTCGATGCAAAACTGGCGTGGCCAACGTCCGTCGGGGGCCGGGCGATGGACACCTACCATCGCTGGATGGAGGTGGTGATCGGGCCGACCCTGGCCGGCTTGCCGAGCATCAGTGTGCCGGTCGGCTTCAACAGCGACGGTTTGCCCATGGGCCTGCAAATCATAGGCCCGGCCCAGGCCGATCATGCGGTGTTGCAACTGGCATACGCCCATGAACAGCTGACCAGGTGGGTTGAGCGGCGCCCGCCACCGTGCCTGCAGGCCTGATGAAAGCATTGGGCAGGCGCGGTTCTTGCTGGCTATGCTGACCATCCAGCTACAGGGAGGTCATACCCATGGGCATTACGGCAGACAGTGGCGGCGTGCGTTCGGTGGAGCGGGCGCTGGCCATTGTCGACCTGCTGGGCGAGCACCAGGCGTTGGGCCTGGAAGAACTGCATTACCTTACCGGCCTGCCCAAGGCCACGGCCTCGCGCATGCTGGCCACCTTGCAGGAGCAGGGCTGGGTCTACCGTGGCCTCAGCGACCGGCGCTATCGCCTGTGCGCGCGGCGGTTGTTCGGTGACCGGCAGATGCGCTTCAAGCGGCGCCTGGTGGAAAGTGCTGCACCAATGCTGCTGGACCTGAGCGAGCGCACCGGGCTGGTGGTGGACCTGTCGTGTTTCGACGGCGAGCGGCTGGAGGTGATGGAAAGCGCCATCCCTCAGGTATTGCGCAAGCGGTACCCGCATACCTGCCAGATCGTCGGCCACCATGCCAGCCTGTTTCACTCGGCGATGGGGCGGGCCTGCCTGGGTGAGCTGGCGGTCGATGAAGTGCAACGCCTGGCGGCCCATGAGCGGCTGCGCGATGACGCGGTGCTGCGCAACATCGAAGAAGACGCGCACAAGGGCTTTGGCCAGCGGACCGAAGGGTACTGGGAGTACCCGGTGCGTTTGCCATTCCTGATCCGCGCCATTGCGCTGCCGGTGCATGCCGAAGGGCGCCTGGCCGGGAGCATTGCCTTGCACTGGCCGCTCGATCAGGCGCCGGTTGAGCGAGTAATGAATTTGCACCTGAGCAGCCTGGCGACCACGGTAGGCGAGGTGCAGCGGGCCTTGGCGGTCTAGTGCTGACCTGTGCCGGCCTCTTCGGAGCACAAGGCTGCTCCTATGTGAGCACGCGATACCTGTAGGAGCAGCCTTGTGCTGCGAAGAGGCCAGTGCAGGCCACAGCAAAAGCCGGCAGATGTTACTGGCCCTCGCGAAACCCGCTAGGGCTCACCCCCGCATGCTTGCGAAAGAACCGGCTGAAATACCCCACATCGGCAAACCCCAGCTCATGGGCGATCTCTTTCACACTCAGGCTCGAATGCCCAAGCATGCGCTTGGCCTCCAGCACCAGCCGGGCATTGATCACGTTCATGGGCGTCATGCCGAGGTGCTCCTGGCACAACCGCCCCAGGGTCGCCAGGGTCATGCCCAGCTCGGCGGCGTAGTCCGCCAGTGGCCAGTGCGCGCGGTAATACATGTCCACCAATTCACGGAAAGCGGTCAACTGCTGGCTGCGCCTTGACACTGGGCGCTGCCCACCGTGGGGCAGGTGCGGTTCATGGCGCAGCACCTGAATCAGCAACGTCAGCAACAGCGCCATGCTGCTGGCCACATGCTCACGGGCGCGGTTGTGGTACTCCTCGCGCAAGGCCATGCACAGCGGCAGCAACGGGTCTTCGTCGGCTGCCCACGACGGCAGGGCGATCACCTGTGGTTTGCGCACCTGCGCCAGCAGGTTGGGTGCGAGCACCTGGGTAATGCTTTCCAGCGGGTGCTGGGCGGCGGTGATCACCAGGCCCTCGACCTGGCCGGCCCAATGGAAACCATGCACCACTTGCGCCGGTACATAGACCACGCAGGGTGCCTGTACCTGAAGCCGGTCACTGTCGAACAGCACTTCACCGCCGCCGCTCTGCAGGTACAGCAGCTGCAGCAAGCCTTCATGACGGTGCGCGGCTATTTCCCAGTTGTGTGCGCCAGACCGCTGGGAGATCTGCTCCACATGCAGGGCTTCGTGCCACACCGGTTGTGCGGTTTCACCGTACAGGGCGTAGTTGGGGATCTTGTTCATGTTGTTGTGATTGTTCTGTTCGGTACCTGGCTACTGTGCCACAGCTGCCTGCAGGCTTCAGGCGGCAGGGCGAAAATTGTCGGGAATGTGGGGCTGGTTGCAGGTTTTGTCCATTCTGCCGGTGTGCCTGCCGGCCCTAGGCTGTGGCCCAGATGAAGCGACACTCTGGAGAGCAGCATGCACAACAACAAGATCCCCTCTCAATGGCTGGGCCTGGACTCGGCCGTCTGTGTGGTAACCGGTGCCGCCGGTGGTATTGGCGCGGCGCTGGCCGGCGCCCTGGTCGGGCAGAACGCCCATGTGGTCCTGCTGGACCGTGACCTGGACAAATGCCGTGAACTGGCTGCCACCTTGGGTGAACACAGCGTCGGTGAGGTCAGCGCCCTGGGCTGCGACATAGCCGATCCGGCCAGCGTGGAGCAGGCCGCCGCCCAGGTTCAGGCGCTGCATGGGCGCTGCGATGTACTGGTCAACAATGCCAGCGTGCTGCGCCCCGGTGCGCTGGACGGGCTGGGCCTGGAGCAATGGAACCAGGTGCTGGCGGTCAACCTCACGGGCTACCTGTTGTGTGCGCAGGCCTTCGGCCGTTCGATGCTGGCCCGTGGCCAGGGCCGTATCGTGCACGTGGCCTCGATCGCCGCCCATTACCCGCAACCCAACAGCGGTGCCTACAGTGCGGCCAAGGCCGGGGTCAGCATGTTGTCGCGGCAGATTGCCGTGGAATGGGGGCCGCGCGGTGTACGCAGCAACGCAGTCTGCCCGGGGTTGATCCGCACACCCTTGTCCGCAGCGTTTTATGCCGACCCGCAGATCGAACGCCAGCGCTGCGCCATGACGGCCAACCAGCGCATTGGTGAGCCGCAGGATATCGCCGAAGCCGTGCTGTTCCTGGCCAGCCAGCGCGCCGACTACATCAACGGTGCAGAGCTGACCGTGGATGGCGGCCTCGAAAGCATGCCCATGGCGCTGATCCCGCGCCCAGGCTTTGAGGGGGCACGCGCATGACCACACGTAACTGCGATGTGCTGGTTGTCGGGGCGGGTGCTGGTGGCCTGGCGACCGCCATTACTGCAAAGAAGCATGGCCTTGACGTGATCGTCATCGAAAAAGACGACTGTTTTGGCGGTACCACGGCGTTTTCCGGCGGTGTGTTGTGGGTGCCCGGTAACAGGCACAGCGCCAACGACAGCACCGAAGCGGCCATGACTTACCTGCGCAACGAAACCGATGCCTGCTTTGACGCGGCCGGGGTCGAGGCGTTCTTGCGCTACGGGCCGCAGATGGTGGACTTTTTCGAGCGGGAAACCGCCGTGAAGTTCGTGCCCACGCTGTACCCCGACTATCACCCACAAGTCGAAGGGGGCGTGGATGTGGGCCGCTCGATACTGGCCGCACCTTACGACATCCGCGGCTTGGGGCCGGACATGGCACGCCTGCGCCCGCCGCTGAAAACCATCACCTTCATCGGCATGATGTTCAATTCGTCGAATGCCGACCTCAAGCACTTCTTCAACGTTACCCGTTCGTTGACTTCGTTCGTGTATGTGGCCAGGCGCCTGCTCACCCACCTGAAGGAGCTTGCCCTGTATCGCCGCGGTACCCAGGTTACCAGCGGCAATGCCTTGGCGGCGCGCCTGGTGCGCTCGGCATTGGACCTGGGCATCCCGATCCTCACCGGCACCCCGGCGCGGCAGTTGCTGCGCGACGGTGGGCGGGTGGTGGGGGCACTGGCCGGGCAAGGCGACAGCGAACTGCGCATCCAGGCACGGCGCGGGGTGGTGCTGGCCTGTGGTGGGTTCTCCCATGACCTGCAACGGTTGCGCCAGGCCTACCCACATGTGCGCCGTGGTGGTGAGCATTTTTCACCGGTGCCAGCGGGTAATACCGGCGATGGCGCTCGCATGGCCGAGGCGTTGGGGGCAAAGGTTGATATCCGCCTGCAAGCGCCAGCCGCCTGGATGCCCGTGTCGAAGGTGCCGGTGGCGGGCGGGCGTTACATCGCCTTTCCGCATCTGCTCGACCGCTACAAACCGGGTGTGATCGGGGTGCTGCGTTCGGGCCAGCGTTTCACCAACGAGTCCAACTCCTACCACGACGTGGGCGCAGCACTGATCGAAGCCTGTGCCGGCCAGGCAGAAACAGCCATGTGGCTGGTGTGCGACCGCCGCACCCTGGCCAAGTACGGCCTGGGTTTCGCCAAGCCTGCCCCCATGCCGACGGGGCCCCTGTTGCGTAACGGCTACCTGCTCAAGGGCAATACCCTGGCTGAGCTGGCAGGCAAGGCCGGTATCGATGCGCAAGGGCTGGAACGGACCGTGCGCGATTACAACCTTGGCGCAGTGCAGGGTGAAGACCGCCAGCACGGCCGCGGCAGTACCAGCTTCAACCGCTACCTGGCAGACCCACAGCAACAGCCCAACCCCTGCGTGGCGCCAGTGGGTGAGGGGCCGTACTTTGCCGTGAAGGTCATCATGGGTGATCTGGGCACCTTCGACGGGCTGCGCACCAGCGTGGTCGGTGAAGTGCTGGCCGCCGACGGGCAGGCCATCGAAGGGTTGTATGCGGTGGGTAACGACCGTGCCAGCATCATGGGCGGCAACTACCCCGGTGCCGGCATTACCCTCGGGCCGATCATGACCTTTGGCTACATCACCGGGCGCCACCTGGCTGGTGTGGAGCAGGGGCTGGTGGCGGCGGGCAATGCGCGGGAGGTGGCGTGATGGACAAGGCAGTGGTCGACCACCGCATCTATACCATCCGGCCGCGCTGCATGGCGGCGTTTCTCGAAGCCTTCGACCAGTTGGCGATGCCGATCCTGCTGCGCCACCTCGGCGCACCACTGGCGTTCTACACCAGTAGCATCGGGCCGCTGAACCAGGTGGTGCACCTGTGGGGTTATGACAGCCTGGATGACTTTGAAAAGCGCAGCGCGGCGCGGGATGCCGACCCGGATTTTGCTGCTTATCTGCATGCCACCCGTGACCTCGTGGTGTCGCAGGAAACACGGATCATAAGGCCTGTGTATCTGCGCAGCCTCGACAGGCAGTGATGTTGCCTGTGCTGGCCCAATCGCCGGCAAGCCGGCTCCCACAGGTGGAGTGCTGTTCTCAGGGGCCATGATCCCCCTGTGGGAGCTGGCTTGCCGGCGATTGGGCCGCAACGCGGCCCCGAAACACCGTCATAAAAACAACAACAGGTGATACCCATGAACAACACACTCGACGTGCGCCAACTGATCGACCAGCAACCCATCGGCCGCTACCAGAAATGGGTAGTGTTCCTCGGCTTCCTGATCATCGCCCTGGACGGCCTGGACGTGGCCATCATCGGCTTCATTGCCCCACAGCTGAAAAGCGACTGGGGCCTGGATGCGCAAAGCCTGGGCCCGGTATTGAGCGCTGCGCTGATCGGCCTGGCCCTTGGCGCGCTGATTGCCGGCCCCCTGGCTGACCGCTACGGGCGCAAGGCGGTATTGCTGTGCAGCGTGCTGCTGTTCGGCATCTGGACCCTGGCCTCGGCCTTTTCCCCAAACCTGGAAACCCTGGTTGCGCTGCGTTTTCTTACCGGCCTGGGCCTGGGTGCTGCCATGCCCAATGCCAGCACCCTGGTCAGCGAATACGCCCCGGCGCGCAGCCGCTCGCTGCTGATCACCCTGGCGTTCTGCGGGTTCTCCCTGGGGGCAGCGATGGGTGGTTTCGTCAGCGCCTGGATGATACCCAACCTGGGTTGGCGCAGTGTGCTGGTGCTGGGCGGGGTGTTGCCGCTGCTGGTCCTGCCGTTGCTGTATTGGCGGCTGCCAGAGTCGGTCACCTTCCTGGTCAGCAAAGGCGCAGACCGCCAGCGCATTCTGGCCATTGTCCGCCGCCTGGCCCCTGAACATGTCAATGCCAACAGTACCTTCGTCATGCCCGCCAAACCCCAGGGCACTGGCGGCGCGATTGGCACCATCCTCTCGCCGCGCTACCGCTTTGGTACCTGCATGCTCTGGGCTGGCTATGTGCTGGCGCTGTTCCTGGTGTACCTGTTCAGCGGCTGGCTGCCGACGCTGGTGAAGGAGGGCGGGGGTTTTTCGGTGTCTGAAGCCGCCATTGTCACGGCCTGTTTCCAGATCGGCGGCCCGGTAGGGGCGATTTCAGTGGGCTGGGCCATGGACCGCTGTAACCCGCAGCGCGTACTGATGCTGACCTTTCTGTTCAGCGGCGCGGTTATCTTCACGATTGGCCAGGTGGCGGGGGATTTCGCCTGGCTGTGCGCCATTGCCTGCGCCGTGGGCTTTGGGCTGAATGGCGCGAGCGTTGGCATGAATGCACTGGCGGCGGCCTTTTACCCGACGCAAGCGCGGGCGACCGGGGCCAGCTGGATGAGCGGCATCGGGCGCATTGGCGCCGTGCTCAGCGCCTTTGCCGGGGCCCAGATGCTGGCGCTGGGCTGGAGTTTTGAACAAGTGTTTGCTTCGCTGCTGTTGCCTGCTGCGCTGGCGGCATTGGCAGTATGGCTGCAGGGGCGAAATGCTGCGCTACGGTTTAGCGCTCAAGGCTGTACATCCGGCACTCCGCCAGCAACGCCAGCAGGTTCGGCTCCCGCTCCCTAGCCTTCAGAAACACTACGCCAATGTGCTGCTGCAAGCGGTATTGCGGCTTCAAGGCAATCAGCCGGACGCGGTTTTCGTACACAGCCGCGATACGCCCGGGCAGCAGGGCAAAGCCCACACCCGAGCTGACCATGCTCAGCAGGGTGAAGATGTCATTCACCTGCATGGCCACCTTGGGCTCGAAGCCGGCCTGCTGGAACACCCGTGCGCCATCGCGGTGGGTGGCGAAGCCCTGGGTCAGGGTGATGAAGGTGGAGTCGGCGAGGTCGGCCAGGTCTACCTCGGCCTGTCCGGCGAAGGGCGAGTCGGTGGGGACAGCTAGGAAGATGTCGTCGGAGAACAGCGGCAGCTGCTCGCAGGCCGGGTCGCTGACGCTTTCGTCGAGTGACACCAGGACAGCTTCCAGCTCATGGTTTTTCAGGCGCTGCAGCAAGTCGACGTTGGAGCCCAGGGTAAGGTCGATGTTCAGCTCGCTGCGGCGCAGTTTCAGGCCCATGACCAGTTTGGGCACGGTTTTTACCGTCAGGGAGTAGAGCGCACCCAGGCGGAAGCGCTCGGCGTAGAACCCCGCGGCTTCGCGGGTTTGGCGCACCATCTGCTCGGCGTCCTGGATCAGCTGCCGGGCTTTCTTTTCCAGCACGTAGGCGCTTTCCAGCGGGATCAGCTGGCGGCCTTCGTGCTTGAACAACGGGCAGCGCAGGGCGCTCTCAAGCGAGTGGATGGCGCGGTGCACGCTGACGGCACTGGTAGACAACTCGACCGCCGCGCGGCCGAGGTTGCCGGTGCGCATGAAGGCAAGAAAGGTTTCCAGCTTTTTGAGGGTCAGTTCTTCGTCGATCAGCATGGGGGCCTGGGTGGGTATGGCTATAGAGTTATGGTGTGTTTGAGATCGAGCGCCGCCCGCGCGGCGCTCGGTCTCAAACACACCCCACACCTTAAGCCATACGCTCGATCAATGCCCACAACGCCGGGTCATTGAAGTCGTTCACAACCAGCTTGGCACCCGCCTCCAGCAACCGCTGCGGCGTCTGCGTCGTGGCCACGCCCACGGTAAATATCCCCGCGCCACTGGCGGCCGCAACCCCCGGCAATGAATCCTCGAAGGCCAGCGCCTGCCTGGCCTCGGCGCCCAGCCGCTGCAGGCCGGTGAGGTAGGGCAGGGGGTCTGGCTTGGGCCGCGCCAGTTCCTCGGCCACCAGCACATGCTCGAACTGCTGGCCAAGGCCCATGGCGTTCAGCATGTGTTCGGCGTTCAGCCGCGGTGCGTTGGTCACCACGCACATGCCGATGTCATGGGCCTTGGCATGCTCCAGCAGGCGCAACAGGCCTGGCATCGGGTCAAGAGACGGTGACAGGTCGCGAAACAGCGCCTCCTTGCGGTCGGCCAGCGCCCGGCACTGTTCGACGCTCGCACCGCTAAACAGCTCGGCGAACAGCTCGCCGTTGGCGCGGCCGCTGACCTGGGCATCGAACTGGGCCTGGCTCAGTTCACGGCCGTCCTGTTCACGCAGCAGTTGCCGGAAGGCCTGCAGGTGCAGGGTGTCGGTGTCGGTGAGGGTTCCGTCGAGGTCGAACAGCAGGGCGGTCAGCATGGGGTATCCAGATCAAGAAAACACAAGCCAGGGGATCATAACCAAAGCTGACGACGAAGGGGGCTGTTCAGCGTGCTCCGAAAAGAGTACAAATGTGCTCCATGGACAATCTTACCCCCAAACGCCGCGCGATTTTCGAATTCATCCGCGAGCGCATTGCCGATCAAGGGCAGCCACCGAGCCTGGCCGATATCGCCACGCGCTTCGGTTTTGCTTCGCGCAGCGTTGCGCGCAAGCACATCACCGCCTTGTGCCAGGCCGGTTATATAGATGTCACGCCGAACCAGGCGCGGGGCATTCGCCTGGCCGAACCGCTGCGTCGGCCAGAAATCCTCGAAGTGCCGGTGCTGGGCCAGGTGGCGGCGGGCGCCCCCATCGGCCCGGACCTCGATATCCACGAACAGTTGCTGATCGACCCCAGCCTGTTCCGCCGCACCCCTGACTACCTGCTTAAAGTGCGTGGCGATTCGATGGTCGACGACGGCATCTTCGACGGTGACCTGGTCGGCATCCTGCAACAGGCCGACGCCCGCGATGGCCAGATCGTGGTTGCGCGCCTGGACGGCGAAGTGACCATCAAGCGCCTGCAACGCCAGGGCAGCGCTTACCGGCTGTTGCCACGCAACCCGGCCTATGCACCCATCGATGTGCAGCCTGAACAGGATTTTTTCATCGAAGGCGTGTTCTGCGGCCTGCTGAGGCGTGACTGATGGGCGCAGTGGTCGACCTCGACAGGCTGCTCGATCAGCGCCGTGTCTGGCGCGGGCGGCAGGCCCAGGCACGGCCACTCGGCTTGCAGCCGACCGGCCATGCGGCCCTTGACGAGCGCCTGCCTGAAGGCGGCTGGCCGGCGGCGGCACTCAGCGAGTTGCTACTGGCCAGCCCCGGCTGCGGCGAACTGCAACTGCTGTGGCCCACGCTGGCGCGGCTGAGTACTGAAGGCAGCCGGGTAGTACTGGTGGCACCGCCGTTCATCCCTTACGCACCGGCCTGGCAGGCAGCCGGGGTAGACCTGCGCTGGCTGGTGCAGGTGGATGCCGCCCCTGCCGATGCCTTGTGGGCGGCCGAGCAGTGCCTGCGCTCGGGCAGTTGCGCGGCGGTGCTGTGCTGGCCTGAACGTGCCGATGACCGGGCCCTGCGGCGTTTGCAGGTGGCCGCAGAAACCGGACAGGCGCTGGCATTCGCCTGCCGGCCGCACCAGGCAGCACACAACCCTTCGCCAGCAGCGCTGCGGGTTGCCGTCGACACCCGACCGGCGCAGTGGCGTGTGCTTAAAAGCCGGGGCGGCATGCCACCTGCGCTGCCCATCGCCTGCCCGGGGCGGGGCTGATGCACCATGCTCTGGGCCTGCATCCTGCTCCCGCAGCTGGCGCTGGACACGGTCCTGCGTGAGCGTGACGACCCCGATACTCCCTTGGTGCTGCTTGGCGGGCCTACCCAGCGCCGGGTATTGCAAGCGGTCAGCCCGGCAGCGGCCGCACTTGGGTTGAGGGCAGGGCAGACCCTGACGGCGGCACGTGCCCTGGCGGAGGGTTTCGCCTGCGTTGAAGCCGACCCCAGGCGTATCGAGCAGGTGCAGCAATTGCTGGCGGCCTGGGCCTATCGCTTCAGTGCCCAGGTCAGCCTGCATTACCCGCGGGCGTTGCTTCTGGAAGTAGGCTCCAGCCTGCAACTGTTCGGCCCTTGGCCCTTGTTCGAGGCACGTCTGCGCCAGGAACTGGCAGATTTGGGCCTGCGCCAACGCATCGTCCTGGCCAGCAACCCGGTAGCGGCGCGCATGCTTGCCAATGCTCATGATGGCTTGGCCGTGGGCGATGCCGACGCCACCCGTGCGGCGCTGCTAGGCATGCCCATCACACGTATCGGCTTGCCGGCAGACGCCGCCGAAGCCTTTGCCCGCATGGGCCTGCGCCAGCTGGGCCAGGTACTGTCCTTGCCGCGCGATACATTGGCCAAGCGCTTTGCGCCCCAGGTGCAGTTGCACCTCGACCAGCTGCTTGGCCTGCGCAATCTGGGGCTGGCCTTCTACCAGCCACCGGACCGTTTCGAAACCCGGCTGGAGCTGAACTTCGATGTCGAGTCGCACCAGGCGCTGTTGTTCCCGCTGCGGCGCATGCTCAACGACCTTGCCGCATTCCTCGCCGGGCGCGACTGTGGCGTGCAGCGCTTTTGCCTGCACCTGGAACATGCCGAAGGCCCGGACACCCTGCTCACGGTCGGCCTGCTGGCTGCCGAACGCGATGCCGCCATGCTGTTCGAACTGACCCGTGGGCGCCTGGAGCCGCTGCGCATTCCCGCACCCGTGCGCAACGTGCGGCTGGTTGCCGAGGACCTGCCAACCTTCGTGCCCCAGCACCAGGCGTTGTTCGACCCTCGTGCGCAGCAGGCGCAACCCTGGGAACAATTGCGCGAGCGGCTGCGCGCTCGCCTGGGGGATGAGGCCGTGAAGGGGCTGAGCGCGGCAGCTGATCACCGCCCCGAATGTGCCTGGCAGCTGACCGAGCAAGGCGCCCAAGGCAGCATGCCGGTTGCCCCGGGCACTCGCCCCGGCTGGCTGCTGCCAGCCCCGATGGCGCTGGACACCGCCAGCTACCAGGTACACGGCCAGGCCGAACGCATCGAGTCGGGCTGGTGGGATGGCGGCGACGTGCGCCGCGACTACTACCGCATCGAAACCCGTGATGGCCTGCGCGGCTGGGCCTACCGCGACCTGGGTCAGGCCGGCCCGCTGTGGCTGCAGGGGTGGTTCGCATGAGCAAGCAGGGTTATGCCGAGCTGCATTGCCTGTCCAACTTCAGCTTCCAGCGCGGGGCGTCGAGCGCTGACGAGCTGTTCCGGCGCGCGGGTGAACAGGGCTACCAGGCCCTGGCGATCACTGACGAATGCACCCTGGCTGGCATCGTTCGTGCCTGGCAGGCTGCCAAGGCGCATCAGCTGCGGCTGATCGTGGGCAGCGAGGTGCTTTTACAGGGCGGCCCCAAGCTGGTGCTGCTGGTAGAGAACCTGGCCGGTTACCAGAGTTTGTGCGCGCTGATCACGCGGGCCCGCCGGCGGGCGCAAAAGGGCGACTACCAGTTGTTTCGCGACGACCTGCAACAACACCATCAAGGCCTGCTGGCGCTATGGGTGGCCGATGACTGCGCCGACACTGCCACGGGTGAGTGGTTACGCAGTGTGTTCGGCGAACGCCTGTGGCTGGCCGTGCACCTGCACCGGGGCAGTGACGATGCCCTGCGCCTGCAAGGCTTGCGAGGCCTGGCGGCTGAAGTAGGTATCCGCGCCGTGGCCTGTGGCGATGTGCACATGCATGTGCGCGGTCGCCGTGCCTTGCAGGACTGCATGACCGCCATCCGCCAGCATTGCCGGGTGGATGAAGCCGGGCGCTTTTTGTTTGCCAATGGCGAGCGGCACCTGCGCAGCCAGGCACAGTTGGGCGAACTCTATCCTGCCGACCTGCTGGCCGAGACCCTGGCCATTGCCGAGCGCTGCCAATTTGACCTGAGCGAGTTGAAATACCAGTACCCGCGCGAACTGGTGCCCCAGGGCCATACCCCGGCAAGCTGGTTGCGTGAACTGTGCGAGCAAGGCTTGCCGCTACGCTGGCCAGGCGGGCCGAGTGACAAGGTGCGTGATGTGCTGGCCACGGAGTTGGCACTGATCGAGGAACTTGGTTACGAAAGTTACTTCCTGACCGTGCACGACATCGTCGCCTTCGCCCGCAGCCAAGGCATCTTGTGTCAGGGCCGCGGTTCGGCCGCCAACTCGGTGGTGTGTTTCGTGCTGGGCATTACCGAGCTCGACCCCATGCAGCATCGCCTGCTGTTCGAGCGCTTCCTTTCGCGTGAGCGCAACGAGCCGCCTGATATCGACGTGGACTTCGAGCACGACCGGCGCGAAGAAGTGATCCAGTATGTGTTTCGCCGTTATGGCCGACACCGTGCGGCGCTGACGGCGGTGGTCAACACCTACCATGCCGCGGGTGCGGTGCGCGATGTAGCGCGGGTATTGGGTTTGCCGGCAGACCAGGTGGATGCCCTGGCCAAGTGCTGTGGTCGCTGGAGCGACCGCATCCCCGATGACCAGCGCCTGGCGGAGGCCGGCTTTGAGGCCGGCAGCCCTTCACTGCGGCGGGTGCTGGTGCTGGCTGGCGAGCTGATCGGCTTCCCCCGGCACCTGTCGCAGCACCCGGGCGGCTTTGTCATCTCCCAGCAGCCACTCGACCAGCTGGTGCCGGTGGAAAATGCCGCGATGGCGGAGCGTACGGTGATCCAGTGGGACAAGGACGACCTGGACATGGTCGGCCTGCTCAAGGTCGACGTGCTGGCGCTGGGCATGCTCAGTGCCTTGCGCCGCTGCTTCGACCTGCTCCAACGCCATCGCGGCCAGCAACTGACCCTGGCCACCATCCCCGGCGAAGACCCGGCCACCTACGCAATGATCAGCCGCGCCGAGACCATGGGGGTATTCCAGATCGAGTCGCGGGCGCAGATGGCCATGCTGCCCCGGCTGCGGCCCAACACGTTCTATGACCTGGTCATCGAGGTGGCGATTGTCCGCCCCGGGCCGATCCAGGGCGACATGGTGCACCCGTACCTGCGCCGGCGCCTGAAGCAGGAGCCCGTCACCTACCCATCGCCGCAGCTCAAGGAAGTCTTCGAGCGTACCTTGGGCGTGCCGCTGTTCCAGGAGCAGGTGATGGAGCTGGCCATGGTTGCTGCCGATTACACGCCGGGCGAGGCCGACCAGCTACGTCGCAACATGGCGGCCTGGAAGCGCCACGGTGGCCTGGAACCGCACCGTGAGCGGCTGGTGCAAGGCATGCTGCGCAATGGTTACGACCTGGCGTTTGCCGAGCGCATCTTCGAGCAGATCAAGGGTTTTGGCAGCTATGGCTTCCCGGAATCGCACGCGGCCAGCTTTGCCTTGCTGTGTTATGCCAGCAGCTGGCTGAAGTGCCATGAACCGGCAATCTTTACCTGCGCGCTGGTCAACAGCTGGCCCATGGGCTTCTACAGCCCTGACCAGTTGTTGCAAGAGGCCCGGCGCCAGGGTATCGAGGTGCGACCGGTTGATGTCTGCCACAGCGAGTGGGACTGCACCCTCGAGCCTGATGCTGAAGGCACATTGGCTATTCGCATGGGCTTGCGCCTGGTGCGCGGTTTGGCCGAGGCCGATGCCAGGCGTCTGGAGCAGGCGAGGGGGCAACGGCCATGGCGCGATGTCGAAGACCTGTGCCTGCGTGCAGGGCTCGATTCAAGGGCCCGGGCCCGCCTGGCCGATGGCGGGGCGCTGCGTGCCCTGGCCAGTGACCGGCACCAGGCACGCTGGCAGGTGGCGGCGGTTCAGCCGCAGCTGCCCCTGTTTGCCGAGGTGCAACCGGTGCCTGAAGCGCCAGTGGACTTGCCTGTGCCAACCGTAGGTGAAGACCTGATGGCCGATTACCAGGCCCTGGGTACCACGCTGGGGCCGCATCCGCTGGCACTGTTGCGCTCACGCCTGAGGGCGCTGGGGTGTCGCAGTTCGAGTGAGCTGCAAGGTGTCGAGCATGGCGACAGCATTGCCGTGGCCGGCCTGGTAGTAGGCCGCCAACGACCCCAGACCGCCAGCGGAGTGACCTTTGTCACCCTGGAAGATGAGCACGGGATGGTCAACGTGGTGGTGTGGCGGGACATTGCCGAACGGCAGCGGCGGGCGTTGGTGGGGTCGCAGCTGCTCAAGGTCAGTGGGCGGCTGGAGCAGGAGAACGGCGTGCGGCACCTGATTGCACGGCGGCTGGAAGATGTGAGCCCGTTGCTGCAAGGGCTGGATGTGCGCAGCCGGGATTTCCACTGAGTTATGCATCAACACTGCCCCCCGTAGGAGCGGCCTTGCGCCGCGAAAGGGCCGCACAGCGGCCCCAGGATTTCAGCTTCGCCGCATCCATTGCTGGGGCCGCCTTGCGGCCCTTTCGCGGCGCAAGGCCGCTCCTACAAGTACCGCGTGAGTAGTTAGACGATCGCCAACCGCTGCTTGCGCGTCGGTGCCGGGAACGCCCGGTCGATTGCCCGAAGGTCCTCGCTGTTCAAGGTCAGCGTACCTGCGGCTGCATTCAGCCGCACATGCTCGGGCGCCACGGCTTTGGGGATGGCGATCACTCCGTCACTACGGGTCACCCAGGCCAGGCTGACCTGGGCCGGCGTGGCGCCATGGCGCTCGGCAATTTCTGCCAGCACCGGGTGCTGCAGCAAGCGCCCGGCCTGGGCCAGCGGGCAGTAGGCCATGATCGGCAGCGCGCGCTTTTCGCACCACGGCAGCAGGTCGAATTCGATGCCACGCTGCGCCGGGTTGTACAGCACCTGGTTGGTGGCGCATTCAGGGTTGTGCAGTTCGCGCAGGTCGTCGACGTCGAAGTTGGACACGCCCCAGCGCCTGATCTTGCCTTGCTCGCGCAAACGCTCGAAGGCTTCGACGGTTTCTTCCAGGGGGTGCTGGCCACGCCAATGCAGCAGGTACAGGTCGATGCAGTCGGTACCCAGGCGGGCGAGGCTGCGCTCGCAGGCGGCCGCCATGCCGCGCTGGCTGGCATTGTGCGGGTACACCTTGCTGACCAGAAACACCTGATCGCGGCGCCCGGCAATGGCCTGGCCAACCACTTCTTCCGCGCCGCCTTCGGCATACATCTCGGCGGTGTCGATCAGGGTCAGGCCCAGCTCGATACCCTGTTGCAGGGCCGCCACTTCGGCAGCCTTGCGGCCGGGGTCCTCACCCATGTACCAAGTGCCCTGGCCAATGGCCGGAACGCTCGAACCTGCCAGTTTCACGTAACGCATGTCACCTCCGGGATCCGTGTATTGGAAAGCAGAACCTCAAGCAGCGCTTGCGCTGCGGTGGAAAGCTTGTGTTCACTGAGGGCAATCACGCCGATGCGCCGCTCGACGGTGGGCTCCACCAAGGTAATGCAGCGGGCGCCGAGCTCCTGCATCTGGTTGATGCACAGCGCCGGTACGGCACTGACCCCCAGGCCGCTGGCGACCATGCGGCCAATGGTTGCCAACTGGTGGCTCTCGAATGCCACGGCCAGTTTGCCGTGGTGGGTGGCCACATTCTGCTCCATCAGCAGGCGCACCGCCGAAGGGCGTTGCAGGGCCACGAAGTCTTCGGCCATCAGCTGTGCCCAGCTGACCTGAGGCAGCAGCGCAAGGGGCGAGTCGGCCGGTACCACCGCGACGAAGCGGTCCAGGTACAACGGGTGAAAATCCAGCCCGTCGATGTTGTCCGGCTCGAAGCCGATGCCCAGTTCGACGCGGCGATGGCGTACCAGTTCCAGCACCTGTTCGTTGATCACGTCATGCACCGTGACGTTGACCTTGGGGTAGCACTGGCGAAATACCTTGAGCGACTGGGGCAGGAGGTTGCCGGCAAAGGCTGGCATGGCCGCCACCGACACCCGGCCCAGTTGCAGGGTGAAACGTTGGCGCAGCATCTCTTCAGTGTCTTCCCAGTCTGCCAGCAGGCGCCGTGCCAGCGGCAGCAACACTTCGCCCTCGGCGGTCAGGCTGACGCTGCGCGTGGTGCGGCTGAGCAGGGCGCCGCCGAGGTTTTCTTCCAGGGCCTTGATGGTCAGGCTCAGGGCGGGCTGCGATATATGCAGGTGCTCACCGGCCTGGGCGAAGCTCTGGAACTTGGCCACGGCGACAAAGGCACGCAGTTGCTTGACGTTCATGACAGGCCTATTGTTTGTTTTGTAAAAGTTATCAATCGATGACGAAAACAAAATTAACAAATCAGTCGCGTGCGGTGAAGATGTCTGCACACGCTCACCGACAGCCTCGTCGGTTCTACAACTACAAAAGGCGGATCAGCATGGCCGGACTGGACAAGCGCGTTGCAACCTACGAACAGGCCCTCGAAGGCCTGACCGACAACATGACAGTGCTGGCCGGTGGTTTCGGCCTGTGCGGCATCCCGGAAAACCTCATCAGCGAAATCAAGCGACGTGGCGTCAAGGGCCTGACCGTAGTGTCGAACAACTGCGGCGTCGACGGCTTCGGCCTCGGCGTGTTGCTGGAAGACCGGCAGATTCGCAAGATGATCGCCTCCTATGTGGGAGAAAACGCCGAATTCGAACGCCAACTGCTCAGCGGTGAGCTGGACGTGGAGCTGACCCCGCAGGGCACCCTGGCCGAGAAGATGCGCGCCGGCGGTGCCGGAATCCCGGCGTTCTTCACCGCCACCGGTTACGGCACCCCGGTTGCCGAGGGCAAGGAAGTACGCGAGTTCAAGGGCCGCAAGTACATCCTTGAAGAATCCATTACCGGTGACTTCGCCATCGTCAAGGGCTGGAAGGCCGACCACTACGGCAACGTGGTGTACCGCAACACCGCGCAAAACTTCAACCCGCTGGCTGCCACCGCCGGCAAGATCACCGTGGTCGAAGTGGAAGAGATCGTTGAACCCGGCGTGCTGTTGCCCAGCGAAATCCACACCCCGGGCATCTACGTGGACCGTGTCATCGTCGGCACCTTCGAGAAGCGTATCGAAAAGCGCACCGTCAAGGCCTGAGCGCCATCCACCAGAACAACAAAGAGACCCTGACCATGGCACTGACCCGCGAACAGATGGCGCAACGCGTCGCACGTGAACTGAAAGACGGCTACTACGTCAACCTGGGCATCGGCATTCCGACCCTGGTGGCCAACTACGTACCCGCAGACATGGATGTGATGCTGCAATCGGAAAACGGCCTGCTCGGCATGGGCGAGTTTCCGACCGAAAGCACCCTCGATGCCGACATGATCAACGCCGGCAAGCAAACCGTCACCGCCCGCCGCGGCGCCTCGATTTTCGATTCGGCACAATCGTTCGCCATGATCCGTGGTGGCCACGTCGACCTGACCGTGCTGGGTGCCTTTGAAGTGGACGTACAAGGCAACATCGCCTCGTGGATGATCCCCGGCAAGCTGGTCAAGGGCATGGGTGGTGCCATGGACCTGGTGGCTGGCGCCGAGAACATCATCGTCACCATGACCCACGCGTCCAAGGACGGTGAGTCCAAGTTGCTGACGCAATGCAGCCTGCCGCTGACCGGCGCCGGCTGCATCCGCAAGGTGCTGACTGACCTGGCCTACCTGGAAATCGAAGACGGCGCCTTCATCCTGCGCGAAACCGCGCCAGGGGTAAGCGTTGAAGAGATCATCGCGAAAACCGCCGGCAAGCTGATCGTGCCGGATGATGTGAAGGAAATGACCTTCTGATTCAACGGGCTTCATACATTCCCCTGTAGGAGCAGCCTTGTGCTGCGAAGGGGCCAGTGCAGGCATTCACATAATGTTTGTCTGTACTGGCCTCTTCGCAGCACAAGGCTGCTCCTACAGGGGTTTTGTGTTTTTGCTGATTTATCCGATAAAACCAATAAAAGGAATTCAACTGTGGCCGCTGAAATCCAAGACAGCCGTTCCGCGCGCTTTGCCTTGCGCTGTTCCAACTGGGCCGAACGCTGGTTCCCCGACTCGTGGGCATTCGCCGCCCTGGCGGTGCTGCTGGTGTGCATCGGTGCCCTGGCCATGGGGGCCAAGCCGACCGACACCGCCAAAGCCTTTGGTGACGGGTTCTGGAGCCTGATCCCGTTCACCATGCAGATGGCCTTCGTGGTCATTGGCGGTTATGTGGTGGCCAGCTCGCCGCCCGCCGCGCGGCTGATCGATCGCCTGGCGCGCATCCCCGGCAATGGTCGCTCGGCAGTATGCTGGGTAGCGCTGATCTCGATGCTGGCTTCCTTGCTCAACTGGGGGCTGTCGCTGGTATTCGGTGGCCTGCTGGTACGCGCGCTGGCGCGGCGCACCGATCTCAAGATGGACTACCGCGCCGCCGGCGCGGCCGCCTACCTGGGCCTGGGCGCAGTGTGGGCACTGGGCTTGTCATCGTCGGCGGCGCAACTGCAGGCCAACCCGGCCAGCCTGCCACCTTCGATCCTGTCGATTACCGGCGTGATTCCGTTCACTGAAACCATCTTCCTCTGGCAGTCTGGCGTCATGTTGGCGGCGCTGGTGGTGGTCTCGCTGTTCATCGCCTATGCCACGGCCCCAGGCCCGAACAGTGCACGTAGCGCCGAAGACTGCGGCGTCGACCCCAGCTTCACCGCGCCACCTGCACCGCAGCGTACTCGCCCGGGTGAGTGGCTGGAGCACAGCCCGATCCTGATCCTGCTGCTGGTGGCCCTGGCCGCTGGCTGGCTTTATCAGGAGTTCGCCACCAAGCCTGCGATTACCGCGATCTCCGGGCTGAATACCTACAACCTGCTGTTCATCATGCTCGGTGCCTTGCTGCACTGGCGCCCGCGCAGCTTTCTTGACGCAGTGGCGCGTGCCGTACCGACCACCACGGGAGTACTGATCCAGTTCCCGCTGTACGGCTCCATCGCGGCCATTCTCACCCAGGTGAAGGGTGTCGATGAACAGACGCTGGCCCACCATATTTCGCTGTTCTTCACCCAGATTGCCACCCATGACACCTATGCCGTGCTGATGGGGGTGTATTCGGCGGTGCTGGGCTTCTTCATCCCATCGGGCGGTGGAAAGTGGATCATCGAGGCGCCGTACGTGATGCTGGTGGCCAACGACCTGCAGTACCACCTGGGCTGGGCGGTGCAGATCTACAACGCTGCGGAAGCCTTGCCGAACCTGATCAACCCGTTCTACATGCTGCCGCTGCTGGGCGTGCTGGGGCTCAAGGCGCGCGACCTGATCGGCTTCTCGTTCGTGCAGTTGCTGGTGCATGTGCCGTTGGTGCTGGTGTTGCTGTGGGCGCTGGGTACGACGCTGCAATACGTACCGCCTGTGATGCCATGAAGGCAGGGCCGCTGTGCGGCCTATCGCCGGCAAGCCAGCTCCCACAGGTACGGCTCATGGTCAAAAAGTGATGCATTATTTGTGGGAGCCTGGCTTGCCGGCGATGGGCTGCAAAGCAGCCCCAGCATTTCGCCGGCAGTCCACGTATCATTACCAGGCTGCCTCAGCCTGGGAAACCCGCGTCACATGTCTATCCGATTGAAACTGCTGCGTAAGAAACTGGGAATGACCCTGGAAATGCTGGCCGAGAAGACCGGCATGACCAAAAGCTACCTGTCCAAGGTCGAGCGCGGCCTGAATACACCCTCGATTGCCGCCGCGCTAAAGCTCGCACGGGCATTGAACGTCAATGTCGAAGAGCTGTTCGCTGAAGAGCAGGCCGGCCAGAGCCGCTACAGCCTGGTGCGCCATGGCGAACGTCAGGCCCTGGTAGGCGATGGGCAAGGGCCGGGCTATGCAGCCCTCACCAGCCAAGTCGGGCAGCGCAGCCTGCTGCCGTTTCTGATCCAGCCGCCGAACGAGTTCAGCGACCCCACGTTCAAGGAACACCTGGGCGAGGAGTTTCTGTTTGTGCACGCAGGCCAGGTGGAGGTGGATTTCATGAACGAACGGGTGCTGCTGGAGCAGGGCGATGCCTTGCATTTCAACGCCCAGACACCGCACCGACTACGCTCGGTAGGTGCCCAGCCGGCGCAATTGCTGGTCGTGGTTCACCACGCAGACGAATAAAACCACAGGGGGCAGGGCAACGCCCCCACGTATTCTCATCCGTGAAACGCAGCGTCCCTTGCAGCGGCATTTCTTTGCATAATTTGCATGTCGGTATTTTGACGAATACCCCCATCTCCCATTGAATTTTATTATGGTGTCGGATCATTGACGTAGTGTCATTGTGCCCATAAGCTCAAGTCAACAGCGAAACAACTCCCGCCACACCGAGCAAATAACTAATTGATTTTCCTGTTTTTTTGGAGGGCGTATGCGCACGACTCTGATTATCAAATCGATGTTCTTGCTGGTGTTGCTGAGTGGCGCTGCGCGTGCGGCAGATTCCTATGTAAACCAAAACAGTATCATTCCTGTTTCAACCGCCGGCTGGTTGTTAGCCTTCGCAGTGGTTGGCTTTGTGCTGGTGGCAAACAGAAGAAAAATCTGAGGCTGACCGCCTTTTTGGCAGCGTGGGCAGAGGTTGTTGCAAGCCCGGGGCCTGGCTTGTGAATTTCCCAACCGTTGCTATATTCCCAGTAGCCCTTGAAAGGCCTTGGTTTGCAGAGCAAGGCAGCCTACCTGTAAAGCGTCAAGGTTGGGGCCTCCAGGAAAGACGAGGCCATCGCGGCGGGCTTAAGCCGCGAAGCAGAGCGAGAGTTGGTGTGCTGTTCTCATTCAGTGCTCTTTTTCGGGCCATTTGGCCGGAGGGACCCTCATGATGCGTTCATTGATTGCCGCATTCTGCGTGCTGACCGTGTGGTCCAGTGCTGGCAACGCCGATCAGAGCGGTGCGGCTTACCTGCTCAGCCCCGGTGATGTGGTGATGGTTTCGGTGTGGCAGGAAGACAGCCTGCGTCAAGAAGCTACCGTACTACCCGATGGCAGTATTACCTTCCCCTTGGCCGGGCGCATAAATGTTGCAGGGCTGGATGTAACGGCAGTTGAGAAGCAAGTGGCTGCCAAACTCGAAAAATTCCTCCCCGACCCGAATGTCAGCGTTGTCGTCAAGAGCATCGCCGGCAACCTGGTCTATGTCCAAGGCAAAGTGATCAAGCCAGGCCCCGTGCAGATGGCAGGCCCTACCGCAGTGCTTCAGGCGCTGAGCATGTCGGGCGGCCTGGACAAGTTTGCTGACGAAAGCGATATCAAGGTGGTCCGCGGCACCGGTGCTTCCCAAAAGATCCTGCCCGTGCGATATAAGGACCTGGTGTCTGGGCGGGATATGTCCACCAACATCCAACTTCAGGCTGGCGATACGCTGGTCGTTCCTTGATCTTGCCTTTAATAAGAACATTTAATGCCTCTTCTTAGAACAACTAGCATTGCAACGGCAATCTTGGTCTTGCCGTTCACGGACGCGGTCCTGGCGGCAAATTGGCAGTCTACGGTAGTGGTACCGACATCCGTCGAATATGACAGCAACCCTTTGTTGCTGACCTCGGGGGAAAAGGGTGTAACGCGCACGATCATCGCGCCGGACTACACCCTGATCGGTACCTTCGGCCAGGACGAATTGAGGTTGGGGCTGGGCATGCATGTGTTGCGCTCGTCCGACACGGATGTGGTCGATGACCGTGAAGACCCTGATATCAGCCTGGGCTGGCAGCGCACCACCGAGCGTGGGCGTTTCGGCCTGGTGGCGCGCTACAACGAAAGTTCCACACTGTCGGGGACAGTGCTGGATACCGGGGTGATCACCACTGACGGTACGCAAAAGCTCTACACCCTGACCGGCAACTGGAGCCAGGCGGTTACCGAGCGCAGCACCTTGAGCAACGAAACCACCTTTAACCGTGCCCGTTATGACATCAGTACGCTGACGGGGTACGACGAACTGGCAAACGTGTTTACCTGGACCTATGCCTGGAGCGAGCGGGCCGATGTGTATACCCGCTTCGGTGCCCGACGCTATGAGCCAGAGCAGGACCTTACCGCGACCGCGTCCAACAGCTACACCCCGGCAGTCGGCATCAAGTACCAGCTTGCCGAAGGCCTGAGCGCCGATGCCCACATTGGCGTCAACCAGGTGTCTGGCGACGACGGTGGTCGACGCGGGGAGGGTGGGGTGGCGTTGCTCTACACCGGCACGCGTGCCATTGCCAGCCTGACCGCCGAGCGGAGCACGGTGGCCAGTGCTGAAGGCGGCTTTGCCGAGCTGGACCAGGTGCGTGGCGTGTGGAGTTACGCCCTCACCGAACTGGACCGGGTGGGCGCTGACGCTGCCTGGCAAGACAGCAAAGGGCAGAGCCCTAATACATTGCAGACGTACAGCGTCTGGGCCAGCCGCCAGTTTTCACCTTACTGGGACCTGCGTCTGTCGCTGATGTACAAGGAGCGGCAACAGGACCAGGCGCCCGATGCAACCGCTACGATCGTTGGTTTGACGTTGACGTACAGGTACCCCGACATCTGAACTTCAGGCAGGTGGCCCCATGAAGTCTGACTACGAACTCTCCATCAGAGATTACATCGCCATTATCAAGGACAGGGCCCTGGTGTTAGGGGTGAGTGCCGTAGTCATTCTTGCCGCGACCGTAGCGGTCGCGTTGATGGTGCCGCCGCTCTACCAGTCGACCGGCACCATCCTTGTGGAGTCCCAGCAGATTTCGCCCGAGCTGGTGTCGACCAACACCACCAGCTTTGCCGATGAGCGCATCGAGGTGATTCGCCAGCGGGTGATGACCCGCGAGAACCTGCTGCGCATTATCGACAAGTACAACCTGTTCGCCGACAAGCGCTTGAGCGAGTCCGACAAGATCGACCAGATGCGCAATGCCATCGTGGTCGAAACCCTTACCACGTTCGTGCGCGGGCGAGGCGAGGCGACGGTTGCGTTCAATGTGTCCTTCGAACACAAGCAGGCGGAAGTCGCCAAGGAAGTGGCCGATGAACTGGTCACTCTGTTTCTCAACGAAAACCTCAAGCAGCGCACCGAGCGGGCCAACGAAACGACTGAGTTTCTTACCCAGGAGGCCAACAAGCTGGGTGCCGAACTGGCCAGCCTGGAGAATCAGCTGGCCGACTTCAAACAGGCCCACGCCAATGCCTTGCCAGAGCACCAGACCCTGCGCATGAACATGCTCTCGCGCTCGGAGCTGGAGTTCCGCGAAGTCGACCGTGACTACAAGGCCGCCCAGGAAGAACTGCGCTACCTGGAGCTTGAGCTGTCGGCGGCCAATGCCGGCCTGGCCACCAAGACTACCGAAGGCAGCAAGCCAGCCAGTGCCGACCAGCCCCAGGACCTGCCAAGCCTGAAGGCCGAATACGCCCGGTTGCTGACCCGCTACAAGGATGCCCACCCGGATGTGGTGGCGGTCAAGCGCAAGATCCAGGCGCTCGAAGCCAGCGGCGGGCGCACGGCCACCACGTCCACAGTCAGCCTCGACGTGGCGCGCGTTCGCGCCAAGATGAGCGCGGCCCAGGAACGTATCAGCTCGCTGGCCGATCAGAAGCGCGAGCTGACCAGAAAGATGGAGGGCTACGAGGCCGAAATCCTCGAGGCGCCGCAAGTCGAGCGTGGCCTGGTGACCTTGATGCGTGACCACGATAACGCGCGCAAGAAGTATGAAGAAATCCGCGCCAAGGAAATGGGCGCGAAGATTACCGAAAGCCTGGAGCAGGAGAACAAGGCCGAGCGCTTTGTGCTGCTGGAGCCACCGCTGATGCCTGAAAAACCGATCAAGCCTAATCGCAAGAAGATCGCTGCGTTGGGCCTGGTGCTGGCACCGGCAGGCGGCGGCGCCTTGGTGATGCTGCTGGAAATGCTCAACCAGCGCGTGCGTGGCGTCGGTGCTCTGGAAAACCTGCTGGGCAAACGGGTGCTGGTGGCAATCCCCTACATCGATACCCGGGCCGACGTGGCCAGGCGCAAACGCTGGCGTAACTGGCTGATCCTGGCGGCACTGGCGTTGGCGGCTATCATGGTAGTGCTGGTGCACGTCTTCTACATGCCACTGGATGTGCTGTTGTTCAAAGTCATATCTCGGTTTGCATAGGGAAAGCAGTGATGGACAGGACCAAGCCGTCTGTTGGCAATAATCTTCACCAGGTTACCCCGGGCACCCCCCAGGCATTGTCACCCGCCCCCGGCACCGCGCTGGCGGAAGTGCCAGGCCAGTTCGATTATGTGAACACCAAAGTGGTGCCGCTGCGGGCGGACCATCTGGAGCGCCACCGCATCGTGGCGTACAACAAGAACTCCAACATGAACGGGCCGATCGACCTGCTGCGCACGCAGGTGCTCAGGGCCATGGAGGAGAACGGCTGGCGTACCCTGGCGATCACCTCGCCAACGCCTGAGGCGGGCAAGACGGTGCTGGCGATCAATCTGGCCATGAGTATTGCTCACCACACGACCAAGACTGCGTTGCTGGTGGACTTTGACCTGCGCCGGCCCAAAGTCGGCAGTACCCTCGGCCTGCCCATGGAGCAGGCGCTGAACGAGTACCTGACGGACAAGGCCGAGTTGCAGGAATGCCTGGTCAACCCGACGTTGCCGCGCTTTGTGGTGTTGCCGACACGTGTACCGGTGCCGATGTCGACCGAGATGCTGTCGTCGCCCAAGGTGAACAACCTGATCAGTGATTTACGCAACCGCTACGACTCGCGCATCTGCATTTTCGATTTGCCGCCACTGCTCAGCTCTGACGATGCGATCACCGTAATACCCAAGTTCGATTGTGTACTGCTGGTGGTGGCTAACGGGATGAACAACAAGAAGGAAATCGAGGACTGCCTGCATCACCTGGCCACGGTGAACCTGGTCGGGACGGTGCTGAACAAGGCTGACGAGCAGCCGCGAACCTACTACTGATTCATTGGCTTGTCCGTAGATCATGGCACCTGTGGGAGCGGGCATGCCCGCTCCCACAGTGATTGCGCAAGCTTGCAGAGTCTGAGCAAGACAGCTGCTGCTCCCAGAACGCGCAGCGCCTTCGGAATCTCAGGTATGCTGGCGCGTAACCCAGGGATACTGCAACTCCCACTGCCACGCATGCCGCACAATCTGCTCCAGCGAAGCAAACTCCGGCCGCCAGCCCAGCACCTGCAGCGCCTTGCTCGCATCCGCCACCAGCCGTGGAGGGTCGCCAGCGCGGCGTGGCGCGTCAAGGGCATTGATCTGCCGCCCCGTCACCGCCCTGGCTGTATCGATCACCTGCTGCACCGAAAAGCCCAGGCCGTTGCCCAGGTTGAACGCAGTGCGCTCGCCCCCCGCCAACAGATAATCCACCGCCAACGCATGCGCGGCCGCCAGGTCGGCCACATGCACGTAGTCGCGGATACAGGTGCCATCCGGCGTATCGTAATCCCGGCCAAACACCGTCACCGCCTCGCGGCGGCCTGAAGCGGCCTGCAGGATCAGCGGGATCAGGTGGGTTTCCGGTTCGTGGCGTTCCCCCAGCTGGCCATCGGGGTCGGCACCGGCGGCATTGAAGTAACGCAGGCATACAGACTTCAAGCCATAAGCCCGGTCAAAGTCCTCCAGAATCTGCTCGACCATCCATTTGCTCAGCCCATAAGGGTTGATCGGCCCTTTGGCATGCGCTTCATCGATTGGTACGTACTGCGGGTTACCGTAAACGGCGGCACTGGAAGAAAACACCAGGTGCTTGATGCCGGCATTCACCATGGCCTGCAGTAAGGCGAGGGTGGCGGCGACGTTGTTCTGGTAGTACTTGCCGGGTGCGCTGACCGACTCGCCCACCTGGATGAAAGAGGCAAAGTGAAACACCGCATCGAAGTGGCAGACGCCAAACAGCACATCCAGGGCAGCTTCGTCGGCAATGTCGAGCTTGGCCCACTGGATGCCGGGGCCAGGCGAAACCAGGTCCGCCACCACCACCTCATGGCCGGCACCGAGCAGGTGCTTGACCATGTGTGAGCCAATGTAGCCTGCACCACCCACTACCAGAAATTTCATCCGCACCTCCTGGAATCTGCTGTTTACAGACGCAGTGAACCGTCCCTGAAACGTGCAGGTGGGATGATCAGCTACAGGTGACCTGAGCGTAGATGGCCCTATGCCCTATTTCAAGAACAGCCAGTTGGACATGTAGTTGCCGTCGAACGTAATGCTGTACTGCCCATCCTTGTAGGCCACCGGCAATGCCTTCAATTGTGCCTGTGCATCGCGGGCGAACAGTTTCAGACCGGCGGGTGCCTTGATTGTCAAAGTGCCTTGAAGCGGTTCCACGTTGAACGGCGTCTTGTCATCGGCCTTGGGTATGGCGCGCGTGCCCAGCGACAGCAGCAGATCACGCGACTGGCCCAAGGGTTTGCCGTCCAGGCTCTGTACCGCGACGCTGGCGTAAGGCGTTTTCGTCTGTACCTGTACGGCACCCAGGCTGATCGAGCGGCCACCCAGCCAGCCGGTGGCCGCCTGGGTCAGTGGCGTGTCGATGGTGTAGATGCCTTGTTGCCAGTTGCGCTTGAGCTCGCCGGTGTCGGTCACCGACTCCGCGGCGTCGGCGGCCAGCAGCGATTGCCCCGGGTCCTGCAACACTTGCGCGCCAGACGGGATGGCAGCGGGTTTCAGCCAGGGCAGTTCCGGTGTCGGCGGCAGGGCAATCTGCAACTGGCCCTTTTCCATGGCCGTGCGCAGCAGTACCGAATTGCGCGGGGTGATCTCCTGGTTGTAGAGGGTGGCGGGCGTCGGCGCGAACACGTAGCGGGTCGTTGCCGGCTTGACGTCCGCACGGCGATAGAGCAGGGCGGCTGCGGGCAGGGTGGCGATCATCGCCGGGTCGTTGTACGCGTGCCAGTTGTCCGCCGTGCGCCAGCCCGGGTTGAACCCTTGCTGGCTGTAGGCGTACTGCATCATGGCGTCCCAACCCTGGTGGCTGGCGGTGCCGGCTACATACAGCGGCAACGAGTGGCGGTCGGGCAGCGGGAACGGCTCGGCGTTCCACTCGGTGACGGTCAGCGGTTTGCCGACCACCTGGGCGGCGGCGATCCAGTCGATCATGCCGTCGCTGGTCAACGGGTTTTTCTCCAGCTGGCCAATGGCGCCGTAGCTGTGGGCATCGACGACATCGCCTGCGGTCAGCGCCGGCAGTGCGCTCAGGCCGTTGCCGCCCCAGGTGCTGGTGGTGGCAATCGGCACTTTGACGCCCAGGCCACGCAGGTGGGCGATCATGTCGGCGTTGAAGCGTTGCTCCAGGTCGTTGAGGAACAGCTTCGACGGGCCATGCTCCCAGGCACGCCAGGTAAGGTCGGCGGGCAGGTCATGTTGCCTGGCGAAGGCTTTGGCTGCCGCCATGTAGCGCTCGCTATGGCGCGGTACGTCCTTGTCCGGCATCAGAGCGTTACCGTAGTGCTGGGTGAGGTCGTTTTCGTTGGTGATCAACACGGCGGCGATGGCCGGGTCGTCCTTGTAGGCCAGGCCGGTGTATTCGTTCACATGGGTCAGATACTGCTCGGCGAAGCGTTTCATCGCGTTCTGGATGCTGTCGTTCATGTAGGCGTAACCCTTCAGGTCTGCGCGGCCCTCCTTTTCGGGCAGTTCATCGAAGTCTTCAATGTTGTCGTTGGCGGTCAACGCACGTTGCACATGCATGTCCAGCCAGATGTAGATGCCTTCGTCCTTGAGTGCCTTGATCCACAGGTCGAGCTTGCGCAGCGATTCGGCGCTGAGCTGCTGGGTATCGCGCACCAGGGTGCCGTCGCCAAACACGTTCGGGCTGACCCACGGCGAATCGTGGTGGTGCAGGCGCACCAGGTTGAAGCCCAGTGCCGACAGGCGCTTGGCCTGTTGGCGGATTTCCTCGTCCGGGCTCTTGAACAGCGAATAGGCAGACAGGTTGGTGCCCCAGAAGCGCACCGGGGTGTTGTCTGCAAACATCAGCTGTTCGCCGACCGCCTTAACGAAACCGCGCTTGCCGGCGGGCTTTTCCGCGGCGTTTAGGAAGGACAGGTCCACCGGCGAGGTGCGCCAGTCCAGCTGGTCATCGGGCCAGCTGGCGGGGTCGGCGAGGCCGAAACGCTCGTTGGGGGTGGGCCCCAGCTCGATGTCGCCGGTAACGTTGAGCACCGCCTTCAGCTGCTGTCGGCCGGCGTTGATCGGGTCTTTGTAGAGGAACGCACGCAGCTCGGACGGGTTGCCGCGCTCGAAATAGACCTTGGCCAGGGGCGGATCGAAGCGCATCTCGACGCGTCGGCCCTGGTCCGCCTTGCCCCACGACCAGCCGCGATTGTCGGGCAGCAGTTGCGGGGCGCCCATGCCGCCGGCGATTTGCGCCGGGTCGAACTGGAACACCATGCCGCCGCCCATCACCCCGGCCTGGCGGCTGTGGGCGGTAAGGTCGAAGGCCCAGCTCAGGGTTTGTGCCTGTTCCTTGCGGATATCCGCCTTCAGGTCGAAGTCCAGTTCCTTGTTCTTGCCCAGCAGCGTGTACTGGTAGGGCCCATTGACCTTGAAATCGGTGTAAAAGCCGGTCCAGCTCCAGTTCGCCGCCCAGAAGTCGAACTTGGCTTTCATCACCGGCCCGCCGCCGTATGCCACAGTAGGCAGGCCATTCTGCTCATCGACACTGACCTGCCACTGCGAAGCCCAGCCGGCCAACGGCAGCAAAGCCAGGCCAGCCATGGCCGAAGCCTGCACAAGGTGACGCAGGGTAAGCACGTTCATGGACATTACCTGGGTTGAAGGCCGGTTTCGGCCAGCTCGGTAGCCGGGCTGTCGTCCAGCCGGCGGACCATCTGGATGTACGCCACGCCAAGCCCCGCGATTGACCAGTACACCACCGGTATGAAGGTGATGCTGCTGACGGTGAAAATGATCACCAGAATGCCGATGAGTGTTGCCAGCAGCACTCGCCCCAGCTGTCGTCGTTCGTCATCCTTGTCGGGGAAAGTGAGCATGGCCCTGCGGATACCCCTCAACACCACAGCAAAGAACGCAACGAACAGGCCGAGCCCGACCAGCCCCACCCGCAGCGCCAGGTTGATGTAGGTGTTTACGATGTCGATGATGCCTTCGCCCTGGATCATCGACTGCATTTCCGGGGTGTTGCGGAAGTCGAACGAGCCGAACAGCGGGTTGCGCTGGATGACGATCCAGGAGTTGTCCATCAGCCGCTCGCGGTAGGTGATGTTCTCTTTTTCGATGTTGCCGATGTACGGCAAGAGGTCCAGCACCTTGTCACCGCCCGGTACGACGGTCAGCAAGGGCAGCGCCAGCATGCCAGCCGCGCCTAGCAGCGCCAGGCGCCTGATTGCGCCTTTGCCCATGGCAATGAACACCACCACGATGACCACGACGCCGATCCACGGCCCACGTGACAACGGCGCGAACAGCCCGGCGGCCAGCAGCAGGGCGCCCATGGCTCTGTGCAGCGGGCGTTGCACATACCCCTGGACGAACAGGAACAGACCGATTGCCACACTCATCACATAACCCAGGGCAATCGCCTGGCCGGTGGTGACGCTGGCCCGCAGCGCGCCGCCGCGGCTGAGGTAGCCGGACATGCTCCACGGCACCCCCATTGCATCGATCAGGGCGCTGTACAGCAACCAGTGACGCACATACTCGGCCACGGCGATCAACGCCATGACGAAGGCGGTGAGCACGAAGGCCAGCAAGGTATCCTTGAAATCGCTGATATGGCGCAGGCCACGGCTGGCCACGTAGTACGGCAGGAATACGTCGACATACAGGTACAGCGCCTGGCGCAGGGTGTCGGTGAGGGTGGTTTCGCGCAGATACAAAACGCTCATCAGCAGCAGCCCGGCCGCCAGCAGCCTGTCCGCCCAGGTACGGCCGAAGCGCAACGTGTCCGCTTGCCGGCGCAGCTGCAGCGCGGCCGGCAGCAGCACGCACAGGGTGAGCAGGCGGATATGGTTGAGGTCGACCAGGTAGTTGACCACGCCAAACCCGGGCACCTGCACCGATGCCGGCGGAATCAGGAACAGCAGCATGTAGAACAGCGCCATGGGGTTGTGCTCGCGGCGCCCTGCAAGCAACAGGATGACCGCGCCTGCACCCAGGTACAGCCAGAAGCTGTGCGAGGCAAAGGCCAGCACTGTCAGCAGGAACCAGAGATTGCGCCGGCGCTTGTAGTCGCTGAGCGGAATAAGGTCGGTGGCGGGTCGCCGCGCCATCAGGAAGACCACGCTCGCCAAAAACAGGATGACGATCAACGCACGAAAATGTTCAGGCATCGGCTATGTACACCTTTCCCTCGGTGGGCAACGGCTAGCATCGTGGCTAATTGAAACTATAGTGACTTTTAGCCAATCAGTCAGAGATTGAAGTCATGCCGTCGATTGATGTGTCAGCCGCTGCGAGCCTGCGCAACCGGGCCTTGAGGGCCGGGTCGTGGAACCTGGTCTCGCAGGTGGCTTCTCAGGTGATGCGCCTGGGCGGCAATCTGATAATGGCCCGCTTGCTGCTGCCGGAAATGTTCGGGGTGATGGTTATCGCCACCACCGTTTCGGTACTCCTGCATCTGCTTTCCGATGTCGGCCTGCGCCAGAACATCATCCAGAGTCACCGGGGTGACGACCCGGATTTCCTCAACACCGCCTGGACCGTGCAGATCATTCGCGGCTTCCTGCTGTTTGCCCTCACCCTGCTGCTGGCGGTGGGCGCCTGGTTGGCCCAACTGGCGGAACTATGGCCTGCGGACTCCACCTATGCTGCCCCGGTGCTACCGATGGTGCTGGCGGTAACTGGCCTGTCGGCAGCCATCTGGGGATTCCAGTCCACCAAGATAGATGTGGCTGTAAGAACTTTCCAACAAAAGCGCGTGGTGCTGGTCGACCTGGCCTCGCAGGTGGCCGGCCTGGTGGTGATGCTGGTGCTGGGCTTGCTGACCCATTCGATCTGGGCCCTGGTGATCTCTGGCCTGGTTTCGGCGGTAGCCTGGACCGTGCTGGGGCATACCGCCCTGGAGGGGCCGAACAACCACCTGCGCTGGGACCGTACGGCGCTGACCGAGTTGATCGTGTTTGGCCGCTGGATCCTGTTGTCGTCGATGGTTGGCGTGCTGGCCATGTACGGTGACCGCATCTGGTTTGGCGCAAGCATGTCGGCGGCGCAACTGGGGGTGTATTCGATTGCCGTGCTGATTCTTGGCGCGGTGCAGACCGCGCTGATGAAAATTGTCGGTGCCGTGGCGCTTCCTGCCTTCAGTGAAGCGGCAAGGGCCGATGACAAGGAGCGCCTGACAGCGCTGTATCACCGCTTCCGCCTGCTGGTCGACCTGCTGGTGCTGTTCATCTGCGGTGGTTTCCTGACCGCCAGCCCTCTGCTGATTGGCTGGATGTACGATGATCGCTACCGTGAAGCTGGCCCTATGCTGGCAATTCTTTCGCTGTCGTTCATCGTAATGCGCTATACATTGGCTCATCAGGTGTGGATTGCCTTGGGCCTGACCAAGTATCAGGCCATGGACAACATCATCCGCCTGGTCTCGCTATGGGGGCTGCTGCCGCTATTGCTGGCGATTGGTGGTGTGGAGTGGGCGATCTGGGGGGTTGCCCTGCATGCCGTGCCAACGCTGGTGCTGGTTGTGTATGTGAACTGCAAACTGGGCATGTTCAGCCTGAAACGTGAGCTGGTAGTGCTGCCGATGCTGCTGGTCGGGGCTCTGTGCGGGGTGCTGCTGACGGCCTTTTTCGACTGGCTGTAAAGCGGCGTGCTGGGTGTAACTTACATGGGTACAGGTCACGTGATCATGGGGAAGCTCATTTTTTGTACTGCGCAGTTGGGCCGTAGAGGCTTTCTCCAGAGTTGTGTCTTGCTCGGTGTGGGTGGGGCGGTGTTCGGCGCCTCGGCGTCCGTGGCTGGCAAACCTGTCGAACCGCCCGGGTTCGTGATAATCAACGGTTGGGTATTGCCGTCCCGTTACCTGCGGAACCAGCCAGCATGATCAAGGACTTTCAGCAGCACAAAACGCTGCGCGACAACTACGATTTCTGCATCATCGGTGCCGGCCCGGCGGGTATTACCCTGGGCTTGCGCCTGGCCGCCGCCGGCTGGAACGTATTACTCGCCGAAGGCGGTGGACGCGAGTATGCGCCGCACTCGCAAGGCTTGTACGCCTGCGCATCCACGGGCCTGGAGCTGTATGCCGAGGAGACTCGCCTGCGTTACCTGGGGGGCACCTCCAACCACTGGGCCGGCCGTTGCCGGCCTTTCACCCCGTCGGATTTTACCGTCGCCCCGCCAGGTGACTTGCCCGGTTGGCCGATTCCCTATTCGGAGATCGAAGGCTACTTGCCGGCGGCCATGGACATCGTCGACCTGCCAGCCGGCTCGGATTTTCGTGCGATGAATACCGGCCTGGATGGCGGTGACTTCGAGGCAGACCGCTTTCTACTCAGCACCCCGACACGTTTTGCGCAAAAGTACGCCACGGCAATGGAGCAGACCAAAGGCCTGGACGTGTTCATCAACTGCAACTGCGTAGACCTGGAGTTCGACAAAGGCTCCGGCCATCTGGCGGCGGTGGTTCTATCCGACTATGAACGCAATCGTCAGCGCCTGGTGGCAAGGCACTTCATTCTGGCTACGGGTGCCATCGAGAACGCCCGGCAGCTGCTTAACAGCCAGACGCTGGTGGCGGCAGGCGTGGTGAGCAAGGAAGGGCTGGTCGGTGGGTGTTTCATGGAGCACCTGAACATCGACCTGGGCACGTTCATCCTCAAGTCCGGTCAGGACCCGGAGCCGCGCCAGTACTACACCACCGATGCTTTCGTCGAGGAGTACAAGGCCGGTAAAGGCAATGTCACCGCCGCGCTGCTGGCCGATGTGCAGACTTATGGCCGCACCGCCGAGGTCAAGCATTTTCTCGAGAACCTGGCCTGCGACATGGGGGTTGCCAGCAAGATCGCCTTCGTCGCCAAGTTCAGCTGCCCCGGTGACGGCGTGATCAGCACCATGATCGAGCAGTTCCCCAACCTGCACAGCCGCATTTCGCTGCTGGACGAGCAGGACGCACTGGGGGTGGCCAAGGTCAATGTCAACTGGGCGCTGAGTGCTGATGACCGACATACCATCAAGTGCATTGGCAGCGAACTGGCCAAGCAGTTCGCTGAAATGGACCTGGGCTTCGTCAAGCTCAACGATTTCGTCTACGACACCTCGATACCGCTGAAGATGGCGCCGCATGCCCACCACATGGGTACCACGCGCATGGCAGCTTCGCCGCAGTTCGGTGTTGTGGATGCCAATTGCAAGGTGTTCGGTACCGAGAACCTGTATGTCGCCGGCAGCAGTATCTTCGCCAAGGGCGGCGCTTCCAACCCGACCATGCCGTTGTTGCAGTTTGCCGTGCGGCTGGCCGACCACCTCGATACCAGGATGAGAGCGGCTAGCGGCGCCGCTGCATGATGCAGGTTGTACATGGGTTGAGCGCTGCGGTCAGCACCTAGAAGAACGAGACCGGAACGCCTCAGGACACTCCAGATTGTTCAGATCGCGAGGCCAGGCAGTATGAAGGGATGGATACGCAAGGCAGTGGCGCACTACGCCCATGCAACCGGGCGAGGGGGCAAGTTCTACAGGAGGTTCTGCAACCCTTCTGGTCTTGAATGGGGTGCCTACCTCGCCCGATGGGGGAACTTCCACTCTGTCGGCAGCAACTTCTTCGTCAATACCGGCTGCAAGTTTCTCGACCCTTCGCTGGTTCGCATTGGTAACAGCGTGGGCTTGTCCGACTGCACGCTGATCGGTCATGACGGGGTGGTATTGCTGATCGAACATCGCTTTGGCAAGCACCTGGATTCGGTCGGTTTCATCGATATCAAGGACAACTGCTTCATCGGCCATGGCGCGATCATCATGCCCCGCGTGACCATCGGCCCGGAATCGATTGTGGCCGCAGGCGCGGTGGTGACCAAGGACGTGCCACCAGGCACCGTGTTTGGCGGCAACCCGGCGCAGTTCATCTGCACCACCGAACAGTTGATCAAACGGGTCGAGGCGCGTTGCGAAAGTTACCCGTGGATCGAACTGGTAAAACAGCGCAACGGCGCTTACGACCCGGAAGTTGAACCGCTGTTGATGGCGCAAAGGCGCCAGTACTTCTTCGGGGACGGCAACAATGGCTAGCAAACCTGTGGATGTCATGGTGGTCAACTTCAATACCGCCGGGCTGCTGCAGCCGATGTTCGATGCGCTGCGCCGGGCCGACAGCGAGCGGCTGGCCAGTTACCTGGTAGTAGACAACGCATCGCGCGATGACTCGGTGCAGCGCATGGCCCAGGTGTGCCCCGAGGCACTGCTGCTGAGTAACAAGCAGAACGTGGGCTTCGGCCGGGCCAATAACCAGTTGCTGGCGCACCTGCAGGGCAAGTACGCCTTGCTGCTCAATACCGATGCCTTCGTTGCCGCCGACTCCCTGCAAAAAACCCTCGACTACATGGACGCTCATCCGGAGTGCGGCGTGCTAGGGGTGCGCCTGGAAGGCCGCGACGGTGACCTGCAGCCCAGCTGCCGCTACTTCCCAACGCCGCTCAACGTCTTTGTCGGGCGTACCGGGCTGGGGCGGTTTTTCCCGGGGCTGAAGATGGTCGATGAAATGACCTGGGACCACGCCTCGGTGCGCGAGTGTGACTGGTTACCGGGTTGCTTCTATCTGGTGCGCCGCGAAGTGCTGGACAAGGTGGGCCTGTTCGACCCGCGTTATTTTCTTTATTACGAAGAAGTGGACCACTGCAAGCGGGTGAAGGAAGCCGGCTGGAAAGTCGTGTTCTACCCGCATACCACCGTGGTGCACATCGGGGGCGAAAGCTCCAAGTCGGTGGCAGAGCTGGAGGCGGCCAGCCGGCAGATCTCGTCCTACCAGATCGAAAGCGAGCTGTTGTATTTCCGCAAGCATCACGGGGTGGCGGGCCTTGCCCTGCACATGGCGCTGGTCACCCTGGGTGACCTGGTGCTGGCACTCAAGGCGCTGTTGAAACGACGCGGCTGGGGCGCGATTCAGGCCTGCTGGCGTCATTGCCGGGCGACCTGGTCACTGTTGTTCAGGACCCGGTACGCCAGCCAACCGACAAGGTAGGTAAAGCCATGTTCGAGAATATTCGTGCCGACCTGCGCGCCCATGGCGGAGATTGGGGCGCGCAGGGCTTTTGGGTACTGCTGGTGTATCGCTTCGGCCGCTGGCGCTACACCGTGCGCCCGGCACTGCTGCGCAAACTCTTCTCGCTGGTCTACAAGGTGCTGTTCAAGTTCGTGCAGATCATCACGGGTATCGAACTGCCGTGCGAAGTGGTGATCGGCCGCAACTTCGTCATCGACCATTTTGGTGGCATCGTCGTCAGTGGCTATGCCCGGTTTGGCGATGACTGCCGCATCCGCAACGGTGTGGTGGTGGGCTTGAAGAACGTCGATGAACCGATTGCCCCGGTGTTCGGCAACAATGTCGATATCGGCACCGGGGCCAAGGTGCTGGGCAGCATCCGCATTGGCAACAACGTGATCATCGGCGCCAATGCCGTGGTGCTGGTGGATGTTCCGGACAATTGCCTGGCAGTAGGGGTGCCAGCCACCATCAAGGCCAGGCAGCCAGCCGCCACGGCCGCCGCCGAGTGAGGCCCATGGCGGCAGTAACCGGTGTGGTGGTCATTGGCCGCAACGAGGGCCCGCGCCTGGAGCGCTGCCTGCGTTCGCTGGTAAACGGTGCGGGCAAGGTCATGTATGTCGACTCGGGCTCCACCGACGGCTCGCTGCAACTGGCCCGCAGCCTCGGGGTGGAGGTGTTGGCGCTGGACATGGCCATCCCGTTTACCGCCGCGCGCGCGCGCAACGAAGGCTTCAGCGCCTTGCAGCGGCTGCTGCCTTCGATGCAGCTGGTGCAGTTTGTCGATGGCGATTGCGAGGTGGATGCCCACTGGCTGGCCACGGCGCAGGTGTTTCTCGACCAGCACCCCGAGGTGGCGGTGGTGTGTGGTCGCCGACGGGAGCGCTTCCCGGAGCGCTCAGTGTACAACCTGCTCTGCGACCTGGAATGGGACACCCCCATCGGTGAAACCAAGGCATGCGGTGGCGATGCGCTGATGCGGGCAGACGCTTTTGCCGCCGTCGGTGGTTTTCGCGCCGAGCTGATTGCCGGTGAGGAGCCTGAACTGTGCGTACGCTTGCGCGCCAAGGGCTGGAAGGTCTGGCGCCTGGCCGCCGAAATGACCTTGCACGACGCTGCCATGACCCGGTTCAGCCAGTGGTGGCGGCGCAGCCTGCGTGCCGGCCACGCCTATGCCGAAGGGGCCTACCTGCATGGCCAGCCGCCCGAGCGGCACTGGTTGCGCGAGTCACGTCGGGCCTGGCTATGGGGCCTGGGCATACCCTTGGTGATCGTGCTGGCCTGCCTGCTGCTGGGTGGCTGGGGCTTGCTGTTGCTATTGATCTACCCGTTGCAGGCCGTGCGCCTGGCTCGCCGCGGTGGCAAGTCGGCGCGCGAAAACTGGCTGCAGGCGGTATTCCTGGTGTTGGGCAAATTCCCGGAAATGCTCGGCCAGCTGAAGTTCTTGCGCCACCGCTTCGCGGCCGGCAAATCAGCGTTGATCGAGTACAAATGAGAGATGACCATGATGCTCGGCACCCTCGTGAAAAGCGTGTTTACCTTGCAACCGGGCTACTCGTTGCGGGCGTTGAACAACAAGTACAAGTTGATGCTGCAGATTGCCAGGCAATGGCCTGAGTTGAATGGTTTCATGCAGCGCATCACGGCGGCACTTGGCGAGCAAGGCGTGCGGCGGCTGGGTGTGGACTGCATCGGTGTGGTGCAGTGGCCTTACCTCAGCAAATGCTGGGAAGCCCCGCAGCGCCTGGCGGTGGTCGCTTCGCACTATGAGGTGCTGGCCGGCGAGTTTCCGGCGCTGTTGCTGCTGGAGCGGGACGAAAGCCTGACGCTGTGCGATCTGGCCAGCCATTCGCCGGGCTGCCGCCTGGTGCTGGACCGGCCGATCTGGTTCAAACGCGAAGGCGAGTTGGTGCTGAACCTGTTCCAGGGCGACCTGCGCGTGGCTTCACTGGCGTTCACCCTGTGCCGCAGCCAGGGCGAACTGTGCCTGTTCATCGGGGCCGTGCAGGGCATCCACAAAGGCATCGACAGCGAAACCTCATTGGCTATCTACCGCGACCTGACCAAGGACTTCGAAGGCCTGCGCCCGCGCAGCCTGGTGCTCGAAGCGCTGAAGTGCCTGGCCCGGGCGCTGGGTGTCACGCACCTGTATGCGGTCAGCGATGACTGCCGGCACCATCGGCATGCGTATTTTGGCAGCGACAAGGGTCAGGACCTTGCCGCCAACTATGACGTCATCTGGCATGAACACGGTGCCAGTGCATCGAATTTTGCGGATTTCTTCAGTCTTCCGCTTGCCCAGGCGCAGCGGGCAGAAGCAGACATTCCAGCGAAGAAACGGGCGATGTACCGCCGCCGCCAAGCGATGCTCGACGATGTTTTCTCACGCTTGCAGGCCGCATTGCCAAGCAGCAGTCACAACCTTGGACTACAAGGAAAACAGGGGGATGCATTTGCTGTGAGTGCATCGGCAGTGGACCGACCGCCCGTAGTCGACAGCCTGAAGTGAAGGTTGGCAGGGGAGGTGGGTCATCAAGCGGGTTTGGATCTGGATTCGTATGCGCATCGCTTACTTCATCAATCAGTACCCGAAGGTCAGCCACAGTTTCATCCGCCGCGAGATACTGGCGCTGGAGCGCCAGGGCATAGAGGTACAACGCATTGCCCTGCGGGGGTGGGACGCCGAGTTGCAGGACGCCGAGGACACGAGCGAACGGGCCAGGACCCGGTATGTGTTGCAAGGCGGCGTCAAGGGGTTGCTGACGCCAACGTTGCAGGTGCTGCGTGCGCAACCGCGGCGTTTTTTCCAGGCCTTGCGGGTGGCCATGCGCCTTGGCCTGCGCGCCGACCGCGCGTGGCCCTACCACCTGGTGTACCTGGCCGAGGCCTGCCAGGTGTTGCAATGGCTGCAGGCCGGGGAGGCCAAACACGTGCATGCCCATTTTGGCACCAACTCTACCGAGGTAGTGATGCTGGCCAACTTGCTGGGCGGTCCGGCCTACAGCTTTACCGTGCATGGGCCGGAAGAATTCGACAAACCACAGTTCCTGCACATGGGCGAGAAGGTGCGGCGTGCCGCCTTTGTTGCCGCGGTAAGTTCTTACGGGCGCAGCCAGCTGTTTCGTTGGGTGGCGCACGAGCATTGGGCCAAGGTGAAAGTGGTGCATTGCGGCCTGGAGCGAGGGTTTCATGAGGTGGCGCCAGTCGGTGTGCCGGCAGTGCCGCGGCTGGTGTGCGTCGGGCGGCTCTGTGAACAGAAAGGCCAACTGTTGTTGCTTGAGGCGGCGGGCCAGCTTGCGGCGCAGTCGATCGCCTTCGAACTGGTGCTGGCGGGTGACGGTGAGATGCGCCAGCAGGTCGAGGCCTTGATTGCCCGGCATGGCTTGCAGCAGCAAGTACGCATCACCGGCTGGATCAGCAGTGCACAGGTGCGCGAGGAAATACTTGCCGCCCGCGCGCTGGTATTGCCGAGCTTCGCCGAGGGCCTGCCGGTGGTGATCATGGAAGCCATGGCCTTGCGCCGGCCGGTGCTGACTACCTATGTGGCCGGTATCCCGGAGCTGGTGCGTCAGGGCGAGAACGGCTGGCTGTTCCCCGCTGGCGCCGTGGACGAACTGGCCCAGGCCATGGGCGAGTGCCTTGCGCAACCCGCCGAAGTGCTGCAGCGCATGGGCGAGGCGGCTTACCAGCGCGTGCTGCAACGGCATGACATCGACACCGAGGCGGCCAAGCTGGCCGGCTACTTCAAGGCATCCGCATGATGAGTGTATTGAGTTGGTTACTGGGCCTGCTGGCGGTCATCGCCCTTGTGCCTGTGTCCGTTTTCTTCCTGCAGATGTTGCTGGCTTGCCTGCCGCCGCGCTCGCGGCCCTTGGGCGTCAGCGTGCGTCCGCGGGTGGCAGTGTTGGTACCGGCCCATGATGAGGCTGCGATCATTCGTGCAACGTTGGCGAGCGTAACCCCGCAGTTGCTGCCAGGCGACCGCTTGCTGGTGGTGGCCGACAACTGCACGGACGACACGGCGCGGCTTGCCCGCGAGGCCGGCGCCGAGGTGGTAGAGCGGTTTGATACGGTGCTGCGTGGCAAAGGCTATGCCCTGGACTTCGGCGTACGACACCTGGCCCTGCAGCCGCCCGAGGTGGTGATTGTGGTGGATGCCGACTGCCAGGTAGCCGAGGGCGCGATTGACTGCCTGGCACGCCGTTATCACCAGGCCCAACGCCCGGTGCAGGCGCTGTACCTGATGCGCGCGCCCGCCGGTAGCGGGCTGAAGGTGCAGGTGGCCGAGTTTGCCTGGCGGGTCAAGAACCTGGTGCGCCCGCGTGGCTGGGCGCGGCTGGGGCTACCGTGCCAGCTGATGGGGGCAGGCATGGCATTCGGTTGGCACGACCTGGCTTTGATCAACCTGGCCAATGGGCACTTGGTGGAAGATGTGAAGCTGGGCCTGGACCTGTGCCAGCAGGGCAAGCCGCCGGTGTTTTGCCCCGAGGCATTGGTCACCAGCCAGTTTCCTGCCAGCCAGCAAGGCATGAACAGCCAGCGCACCCGCTGGGAGCACGGCCACCTGGGCTTGATGCTGGCGGATGCGCCCAAGCGTGCGCTGGCCGCCATCCGCCAGCGCAACGGTAGCCTGCTGGCCATGACCCTGGACCTGTTGGTGCCACCTCTGGCGCTACTGGTGCTGGCGCTGCTGGGGCTCAACCTGGTGACCTGGCTGGCTTACCTGCTGTCAGGCCATGCGGCGCCTGCGTGGATCGCACTGGCTGCGCTGGTCATGCTCGGCCTTGCCGTTGTGCTGGCGTGGGCGCGCTTCTGCCGTGAGCTGATCCCTTTTTCCGTGCTGTTGTACGCGCCTTTTTACGCCGCAAGGAAGATCCCCTTGTATTTGGGGTTCCTGATCAAGCGCCAGGTCGAATGGGTGCGCTCCAAACGGGATGATGACTGATGGCTCAGTGGCAGTGGGAGAAACGCTGGAAGCGCATTATCGACACGCTTGAGGTGGTGCCTGACAGCAGCGCGGCGCAGTGCCTGCTCGACCGGCTTGCCGCCCCGAAGTCTGCAACCGTGCTGGGGTTCGTCAATGCCCATGCAATGAACCTGGTGGTGCACGACGGTGAGTATTGTCAGGCGTTGTCGGCGGCCGATGTGCTGTTGCGCGACGGCTCTGGCATGGCGATCCTTTATCGCCGGTTGGGGCTGGAGCCTGGGCTCAACATGAATGGCACCGACTTCATACCCAGCCTCATGGAGGCATACCGCGGGCGGCGGGTTGCGTTCTGGGGCACGCAGCAACCGTACCTGAATCAGGCGGTGCGGCGCAGCGAAGCCTTGTTTGGCGTGGTGCCGGTATCGGTCCACGATGGCTTTGCCAGCATCGACACCTACTTGCAGTTGGCCAAGGAACAGCAACCGGAACTGATCGTGTTGGGGATGGGCATGCCCAAGCAGGAAGCGGTGGCGGCCAGGTTGGCAGCCGTTGGTGGGCCGTGCCTGATCGTGTGCGGCGGGGCGATTCTGGACTTCCTCGGCGGCAAGGTCAGCCGGGCACCGCAATGGTTACGGCATGTGGGTGGCGAGTGGGCCTACCGTCTGTTACGCGAGCCGAAACGTTTGTTCATGCGTTATGTGGTAGGCAACCCGTTGTTCTTGCTGCGCACCCTGCTGTGCCGCAAGGCAGCCGATTCGGCCAGGGGCACCGTATGAATCGGCCAAAATCCGCGCTGATGGCGGGTGGCTGCTACAGTGAAAGCAGTGGCTTGGGGGCTGCACGATCCTGCTTCACTGGCGTTGAATAAGCTGTATTCAAGACTTGATGTTTGATGGACGGCACTTGCTACGCTCAAATAGATGAGGTCTGAAATGGTTTTCGAACCCAGAAGCAGTCGTTCCTTACTCCAAAGAAGAAGCAGCGTAAGTAACGCCATTCAGGCGGGGCTCGATGGCATTGCAGTAATCGGTATTGCCTGGTATCTCATCTATGACCAGTTTGGTTACATTACCTCTGATTATGTAATCATGCTGCTGTTGCTGATTGGCGCACTGGCCGTCATCTACGACCATTATGCAATCTACCGCACTAACGTCGGCCTTTCGATCAAGGCCTTCCGCCTGTTCAAGGCGTGGTCGGCAACATTCTGTTTTCTTGTGGTCATGGCCTTTCTCACTAAACAGAGTGAAACGTACTCACGGTTGTTGGTCGTGCAGTTGTTCATCATTGGTTACATTGCCCAGTTGTTCTTGCACTTTGCGGTTCGTGAACTGCAAAAACGCTTTACCGCGCATGCGCGGCTGGACAATGCCCTGATTATCGGCAACGGCGACCTGGCCAATTTCCTTTATCAGAAAATCAGTAACAACCCCTGGTTTGGCGAACGGGTTCTGGGGTGTGTGCTGACCGACAAGGCTGGCGAGCAGGCGTACGAAGGTGCCGAGGGCAAGCAGCGCCTGCCCGTGCTCGGTCACATTGCAGACCTTGATGAAATCGTTGCCCAGTATGGCATTCGCACCGTGTACCTGGTGACACCGCTGGGGGGCTCCGAGGTTATCAACGACGTGTATTTCAAGTTGCTGGACAAGTGCATTGCCGTGAACTGGGTGCCGGATATTTTCTCGTTGCGCCTGATCAATCACAGCGTGCGGGAGATTGCCGGTATTCCTGTGCTGACCCTGTCTGAAACCCCGCTGACGGGCATGAGCCTGTTCCTGAAGAATATCGAGGACCGGGTATTGGCGGCATTGATACTGCTGTGTGCATCGCCTGTGTTGATTGGCGTTGCACTGGCAATCAAATTCACCAGCCGCGGGCCCGTGTTCTTCCGCCAGGAGCGTACGGGCTGGACCGGCGAGTCCTTCCGTATCTGGAAGTTCAGAAGCATGCATGTTCATCAGCCGGACAATGGCGTGGTCAAACAGGCGCAGAAGAATGACCCGCGATTGACTAAAATTGGTGCCTTCATCCGCCGCACCAGCCTCGATGAATTGCCGCAGTTATTCAATGTGCTGACCGGGGAGATGTCGCTGGTTGGGCCACGGCCACATGCGTTGCAACATGACACTTTATATTCCCAGGACATCGTCGATTACTTTGCCCGCCACAACATCAAGCCGGGTATGACTGGCCTGGCGCAAGTGCGCGGCTTCAGGGGGGAGACCAAGGACATCGAGCAGATGATCCAGCGGGTGGACTCGGACATCGAGTACATCAACAACTGGTCGCTGTGGCTGGACTTTGTGATTCTGGTGCGCACCCTCAATGCGTTTACCGGCAAGCAGGCTTACTAATCATCGAACGCTCGCAAGCCCCCTGTCGGAGCGGCCTTGCCGGGGCCGCTTCGCACCCCATCGCGGCACATGGCCGCTCCTACACCTTGTTCAGTGGATGCAATTCCCTGAACCCCCGCGCTTCCTCCACCAGCCAGTCATGCACCGCCCGCGCTCCCGGCTGATTCAACCCGCCTGGCGGGTAATGCACCACGTAGCGTTTGTGGTTGGCGATCGCCACGCCAAACGGCACGATCAGCGCGCCGCGCTCCAGTTCGTCATTCAGCAGTGTCCGCCGGGCGATCGCTACACCAATACCGGCAATTGCAGCTTCGATGGTCAGGTGGTTGCGGTTGAAGGTATGGCCACGCCGCACATTCAGGCCAGCGGCGCCAATCCCCTCCAGGTAAAACTCCCATTCTGCATACTCCGAACTGCCACGCCAGGCCGTGATGTCATGCAGCAGCGGGTAGTGCACCAGGTCTGCCGGCCCATGCAGTGGCGGGCGCCCCCGCAGCAAGGTGGGTGAGCACACCGGGAAAATCTGTTCGTCCAGCAGCGGTGTCGAAAGCATGCCAGGGTAGCTGCCATCGTTCAGGTCGATAGCCAGGTCGAAGTCGCCCGGGGTCAATGCCTGGGCGCTGTCTTCGGCCACCAGGCGCAGCTCGATGTCCGGGTATCGCTGCTGAAAGCGCGGCAGGCGCGGGGTGAGCCATTTGGCCAGGAACGACGGAATGGAGCGCACACGCAAGGTGCCGCGAATTTCACCGGCGTCCAGGCGCAACAGTTCAGCCTCGATACTGCCGTAGGCTTCGGCCACCGTCTGGGCCAGGCGTTGCCCCTCGGCGCTCAGCTCCACTCCGCGCGCCCGGCGCAGAAACAGCCGGTAACCCAGGCGTTCTTCCAGCTGGCGCATCTGCTGGCTGACCGCGCCGGGGGTGATGTGCAGCTCTTCGGCACATCGGGTAAAGGACAGATGCCGGGCTGCACAGGCGAATACATGCAGCCAGACGAACATCTGCCCATTGAGTTGCCGTCGCATTGTTTAGTCCTGCTAAAGGCTTGCTTAGAAAGTTTCGTTGGTCATTCATGAGCCATCGCGTCAGTATCGCGCAAAATCGCACTATCGCTCAATTTCATCAGATAACCGTGCTGTGGATTCATATCAGGGCACGGTCAGGCATTAGCATGGCTATCAGTGTTTTCGACCTTTTCAAAATCGGCATCGGCCCGTCCAGTTCCCACACCGTCGGGCCCATGCGGGCAGCGGCGATGTTTGCCCAGGTCCTGCGTGAGCAGGGGCTGCTGGCGCGGGTAACGCGCGTCGAAGTGCGGTTGTATGGCTCGCTGTCGGCCACCGGGGTTGGCCACGCCACCGATCGCGCCTGCCTGCTTGGCCTGATGGGCCAGTGGCCGGACCGCATCGACCCGGCCACCATCGAGTCGCGCATTGGCCAAGTGTTGCAGGAGCATTGCCTGATGCTGGATGGCAGCCACCCGCTGGTCTTCGAGTATGGCCGGGACATGTTGCTGCTCGACGAAAACCTGCCTTACCACCCCAATGCCATGAGCCTGGAGGCCATGGACGGGGAGAGCAGCCTGCTGCTGCAGACCTACTATTCGGTTGGCGGCGGCTTTATCGTCGAGCAGGGCGAAATTGATGCCCCTGCAGCCAAAGCCAATGACGTTGTGCTGCCTTATGAGTTCGACAGTGCTGCCCAGTTACTGGCCTTGTGCAAAGCACACAGCTTGAGCGTGGCGCAACTGATGATGGCCAACGAACAGGCCTGGCGCCCGGAAGCGGAAATACGTGAAGGCTTGCTGCGCATCTGGGCGGCCATGCGTGAGTGCGTGGATAACGGACTGCGCAACGAAGGCATCTTGCCTGGCGGGCTGCACGTCAAGCGCCGCGCTGCCCGGCTGCATCGCAGCTTGCAGGAACTGGGCAAGCCCAACGTGATTGGTTCGACGCTCAGCGCCATGGAGTGGGTGAACCTGTTCGCCCTGGCGGTGAATGAAGAGAATGCCGCCGGCGGGCGCATGGTCACCGCGCCCACTAATGGTGCCGCAGGCATTATCCCTGCAGTGCTGCATTACTACATGAAATTCAACCCGACCGTTTGCGATGCCGATGTGGTCGACTTCCTGCTGGCGGCAGCGGCCGTCGGTATCCTGTGCAAGAAAAATGCGTCGATCTCGGGGGCAGAGGTAGGCTGCCAAGGCGAGGTGGGTTCGGCCTGTTCGATGGCTGCCGCCGGCCTGGCCCAGGTGTTGGGGGCGACGCCGCCACAACTGGAAAACGCGGCCGAAATTGCCCTGGAACACAACCTGGGGCTGACGTGCGACCCGGTTGGCGGCCTGGTGCAGGTGCCGTGTATCGAGCGCAATGCGATTGCTGCGGTGAAGGCGATCAACGCGGTGCAGATGGCGTTGCGTGGCGATGGCGAGCACTACATTTCGCTCGACCGGGTGATCCGCACCATGCGTGATACCGGGGCGGACATGCATGCCAACTACAAAGAGACCTCGCGCGGCGGCCTGGCAGTCGCCTTTGTCGAGTGCTAGGAAAACTCACCGGCCGATGCGGTCTTTTGTGGGAGCGGCCTTGCGTCGCGAAAGGGCCGCAAAGCGGCCCCAGCACTTTGTACATCAAGTTGTACATCAAGGCTTGAATCCTGTGGCTGCCTCGCAGCCCTTTCGCGACGCGAGGCCGCTCCCACAAGTATTGTGTTCGGGCGGCCCTTAGCGAGCTTTCTGCTTGGCTTCAATGAAGCTTGCGCGCATGTCCTTGGCCCAGCCATCGAGCACCGGCTTGACGTCATTCAAGGTCAGCTTCTGGGTGTCGTTCTCCAGCTCCTGACCCGCACCTTTGCGTACCACCTGAGCCAGTACTTTCTGGTTGGCACCATCGAGGAACGCCGCCTCCACGCCGACGTCCACGTCCTGGTCACGGCCGCCTGCGGCGGTGTTCACGCCTGCGGCAATCAGCGCGATGGGGATCACCTCATAGGGTTTGAGGCCCTCGTTGCTGGTAGACACTGCCGTGATCGCCGGCCGCACCACGATCACGCCGGGGCCAGGCCCGTTGGCCAGCGGCATGACACCACCGATTTCACGCCGCAGCGCTTCGTTGAAGTAGCGGGTGATTTCCCCCAGTGTCTGCGCGGAGATGACCGGGGTGGGCTGCGGTTTGGGGTAGAACTGGCTGGGTTCGATGAACACCTGGCTGTACTGGTTGATGTTGACCTTGGGGTCGATCCAGCGCATTACCGGAGCACCCGACGGGCTCTTGGCTTCTTGCAACCGGCTGTAATCTTTGAGGAAGCCGGAGTAATCCTTGGGGTCCACGCGATTGCTGGAGCAGGCGCCCACGGCAAGCAGTGCGGCGCACAACAGGGTAATGCGAGGCAGTGATTTCATGATGAAGGCGTATCCATGAGAGGTCGGCCAGAACAACGCTAGCAGCTGCGCCGCAGTTGGCCAGTGGGCGAGTTCAATCCCCTGTGGAAAAGGCAAAAAGTGGCGGCGCCCGATCTCCCAGGCGCCGCGTGGTTTGCGGTGAACTCAACCCAGCGCTTCGCGCAACCGGTACCACAGCATGCCCATTGCCAGTAGCGGCGAACGCAGGGCCTTGCCGCCGGGGAATGTCAGGTGGGGCACGGCGCTGAAAACGTCCAGGCCTTGGCTGTGACCCAGGGCGATGCTTTCGGCCAGCAGTTTCGCCGTCCAGTGCGTCACGTTCAGCCCGTGCCCGGAATAGCCCTGGGCGTAGTAAACGTTTGGGTGCTGGCTCAGGCGCCCGACCTGGGGGAAGCGGTTGGCTGTGATGCCGATCATGCCGCCCCACTGGTAGTCGATGCGCACGTTGGCCAGTTGCGGGAATACCTTCAGCACCTTGGGCCGCATGTAGGCGGCGATGTCCTTGGGGTCGCGGCCGGAGTAGTGGCAGGCACCGCCGAACAGCAGGCGGCGGTCTGCGGTGAGGCGGTAATAGTCCAGGCCGACCTTCTGGTCGCACAGCGCCATGTTCTGCGGGATCAGGGTCGCAGCCAGTGCTTCGGGCAAGGGTTCGGTGGCGACTACGTAACTGCCGGCCGGTAGCACCTTGCCGCTCAGCCGCGGTTCCAGCTCATCGAGGTGGGCATTGCAGCCCAGCACCAGGCTGTCTGCCCGCACCTTGCCACGGGCCGTGTGCAGGGTCACGCGGGGGCCGTGCTCGATTCGCAGTACGGGGCTTTGTTCGAAGATGCGCACGCCCAGGCTATGCGCGGCACGGGCTTCGCCCTGGACCAGATCCAGTGGGTGCAGGTGGCCCGAGCCCATGTCTACCAGGCCGCCGGCGTACTGGTCGCTGGCGACGATTTCGTGCAACTGCCCGGGGCCTACCAGACGGGTTTCAGGGCGATAGCCAAGCGTTGCCAGGTCATCTTGCTCGTCCTTGAAAGCGGCGAACTGCTCGGCTGTGTTGGCCAGTTCACAGAAACCCCAGCGCAGGTCGCAGGCAATGCCGTACTGGGCAATGCGGCTGGCCACCAGCGCCACCGAATCGATGCCGGCCTGCTTCAGGTAGCGCACGCCGTCCTGACCGACATGCCGGGTAAAGCCGCTGACGTCATGGCCGATGCCGCGAATCAGCTGGCCGCCATTGCGCCCGCTGGCGCCCCAGCCGATGCGCCGGCTTTCCAGCAGCACCACCGACAAGCCGCGCTCAGCCAGTTCCAGGGCGGTGTTGACGCCGGTCAGCCCGCCGCCGACCACGCACACATCGGCCGTCAGTTCGTCGTCCAGGCTGGGGTAGGGCGCCGCGTTGCGTGCCGTGGCAGCGTAGTACGAAGCAGTGTGTTGGGAATCGAAAGACATGGGCGTTCTCGGCTCAGCGGTTGGACTTGATCTTGCTCCAGGAGCGGGTCATGACACGCATGATCTTCGGGCTCGGGGTGCTGGAGATGTACAGCTTGTCCAGTACGTCCTGGGGTGGGTAGATCTCGGGGTTGTGCACCAGCGACGCATCCATGTAGGCCTTGGCGTCCGGGTTGGCGTTGGCATACCCGACCGTGGCACTGACTTTGGCGATCACTTTCGGGTCGAGCAGGTAATTGATGAAGGCCAGGGCCTGGTCGGGGTTGCTGGCGTCCTTGGGGATGGCCAGCAGGTCGAACCACAGGTTGCTGCCTTCCTTGGGAATGCTGTAGGCGACTTTTACGCCGTTCTTCGCTTCAACAGCGCGGTTGGCGGCCTGGAACACGTCACCGGAGTAGCCGAAGGCCACGCAGACGTCGCCATTGGCCAGGTCGGACACGTATTTGGATGAATGGAAGTACGTGATGTAGGGGCGCAATTCGAGCAGGCGTGCTTCAGCCTTGGCGTAGTCCGCCGGCTTTTCGCTGCGCGGGTCCATGCCCAGGTAGTTGAGTATTGCCGGGAACAATTCGTCGGGCGAGTCCATGAAGGCCACGCCGCACTGCTTGAGCTTTTTCAGGTTTTCGGGCTCGAACAGCACCGCCCACGAGTCGATATGGTCGACGCCCAGTGCCGCCTTGACCTTGTCGACGTTGTAGCCGATGCCGTTGGTGCCCCACAGGTAGGGCACCGCGTACTGGTTGCCGGGGTCGTTCTGTTCAAGCTGCTTGAGCAGCTTGGGGTCCAGGTGTTGCCAGTTCGGCAGCTTGCTGCGGTCCAGCGGCAGGAAGGCGCCAGCCTGGGCCTGGCGGGCGAGGAAGTGGTTGGACGGCACCACCACGTCGTAGCCGGTGCGCCCGGCCAGTAGCTTGCCTTCGAGGGTTTCGTTGGAGTCAAACACGTCATAGACCACCTTGATCCCGCTGCTGGCCTGGAAGTCAGCCAGGGTGGTGTCGCCGATGTAGTCGGTCCAGTTGTACACACTGACCGAGGGCGTGGCCTGGGTGGTGGTGGCGAACAGCAGGGTGAACGCAGCGGGGATCAGGGCTTGCAGATGACGCATGGGGACACCTCGTTGGTTTTGTTCTTCGAGTTCGGTGTACGGGGGCGCAAAGCGCCCCGGGGTGGGTCAGACGCTCATCATCAGGAACTCACGCTCCCAGGAGCTGATGACCCGCTTGTAGTTCTCGTGCTCGGCACGCTTGACCGCCACATAGCCCTGGACGAATTGCTTGCCCAGGTACTGCTGCACGGTCTCGCAGTCTTCCATGTGCTGCAGGGCGTCTTCGATGGTGATCGGCAGGCGCAGGTTGCGCCGCTCGTAGGCACGGCCTTGTACGGGTGCACTGGGGTCAAGCTGCTCGACCATGCCCAGGTAGCCGCACAGCAGGCTGGCAGCGATGGCCAGGTAAGGGTTGGCGTCGGCGCCCGGCAGGCGGTTTTCCACCCGCATTGCCTCTGGGCTGGAGGTAGGCACGCGCAGCCCGGCGGTGCGGTTTTCTTCACCCCACTCAACGTTCACCGGTGCCGAGGTATCTGGCAGGAAGCGGCGGAACGAGTTGACGTTGGGCGCGAACATCGGCAGCAGCTTGGGGATGTACTTCTGCAAACCGCCGATGTGGTGCAGGAACAGCTGGCTCATGCTGCCATCTTCATTGGCGAAAATTGGCTTGCCGGTGGCGATGTCGACCACGCTCTGGTGCAGGTGCATGGCACTGCCCGGCTCGTCGGTGATCGGCTTGGCCATGAAGGTGGCGGCCACGTTGTGCTTGAGTGCAGCTTCGCGCATGGTGCGCTTGAATACGGTGATCTGGTCGGCCAGGTCCAGCGCGTCGCCGTGGCGGAAGTTGATCTCCATCTGCGCCGGGCCGTCTTCGTGGATCAGCGTATCCAGGTCCAGGCCCTGGATCTCGCACCAGTCGTAGACATCCTCGAACAGCGGGTCGAATTCGTTGGCGGCATCGATCGAGAACGACTGGCGACCGCTTTCGGCACGGCCAGAACGCCCCAGCGGCACCTGCAATGGCAAGTCCGGGTCTTCACAGCGCTTGGTGAGGTAGAACTCCATCTCAGGCGCGACGATCGGCTGCCAGCCCTTGTCGGCGTAGAGCTTGAGCACTTTCTTCAGCACGTTGCGCGGCGACAGTTCGATGGGGTTACCTTGCTTGTCGAAGGTGTCGTGGATCACGATCGCGGTGGGCTCGATCGCCCACGGGATCTGGTAAACGGCGGAGGGATCGGGCCGGCAGACCATGTCGATGTCGGCGGCATCGAGCAGGTTGTAGTAGATGTCATCGTCAACGTAGTCGCCGGTGACCGTCTGCAGCAGCACGCTTTCGGGCAGGCGCATGCCACGCTCGTGGAGGAACTTGGCGGTGGGCGCGATCTTGCCGCGGGCGATGCCGGTCAGGTCGCTGATCACGCATTCGACTTCGGTGATGCGGTGTTCTTTCAGCCAGGTGTACAGCTGATCGAAGGGGGCGTTCATACAGACCTCTTGGTTGGGTTTTAGTGTGGGAGCAATGCTGCTCGCGAAAGCCATGGCAAGGCGAACAAGGCGTTGTACTTCCCAGGTGACGCACTGGAGACTATCTTGGTCGCAGCCCCCCGGGCCGATCTATCCATTTTCTTCGGCAAGCAATGCACCAAAAGAGTGCAACTAGGATCTCGCGTGACAACGCCCAATGCGCTGCAAGTCCAGGCCTTCCATACCACCGACGTCTCCGAGCAGGTGCGTGCTACCCCCGGCTGGCAGCAGCAGTACCGGCAGATGTCGCCGGGGCATTTCAGCGGTGAGCTGCGCTGGCTGGGGATGGATGGCGTGGAGGTGTACGAGGAGCGCTTGAACACCCGCGTGGAACAGTTTTTCCGTGCGCCGAGCGGTTCACTGGCGTTCTGCTTCGACCGCAGCGAAAACAGCCTGTACCTGCTGAACGAGCAAAGCCGCAACATCTGGATCACCCCGGAGAACTACCAGGAAGTGGCAGTGGTGTTCGACCAAGCCTTCCTGGCCCGCCATGGGCTGGACCCGCAACGCCTCGAAGGGTTGTTCATGGTGCCGCTGGGCAGTGGGCAAAACGCATTGTTTGGCAGTTGGCTGAGTGCCACGCTGACCCGCCTAGGGCAGGCCGACTGCCCATTGCAGGGGCAGGCCCTGGCGGAACAACTGCTGGAGGATTGCCTGTTCATTCTCGATAACGCCAGCCAGCGCCTGCAGGGCATAGCCTTGGGGCGGCGCGACGAAGAGCGGGCGATCATGCGCCGGGTCAGCGAGTGGGCGGCGGACTGCCCAGAAGAGACGTTGAACCTGGTGGAGCTGGCAGATGTTGCCGGGGTCTCGTTGCGCCAGTTGCAGCAGGCGTTCAAGGCATTTACCGGCATGCCGCCTGCCCAGTGGCTACGCTTGCGCCGGCTGAATGGCGCCCGTCGCGATCTGTTACGCGATGGCAGGGCGACCGTGGCCGAGGTCGCGATGCGCTGGTCATTCTGGCATTTAGGAAGGTTTTCAGAGAGTTACCGGCAATTGTTCAAGGAGTTTCCGAGCGAGACCTTGAAGCGGAGCAGGGGCTAAGGTAGCGAAAAAGCTGCTGGCCTCTTCGCGGGCTTGCCCGCTCCCACAGGGACCTGAGGCGATCCTGTGGACGCGGGCGCGCCCGCCAGGAGGCCGGCCCAGCCAGCACTGAACTCAGCATCTCACGCCGAAAGTTGCTATCGTGCCGCCCTGATCCAAACCGAGGTGCCGATGTTCTACCTGCCTTTGCCCAGCGACCAGGCCGACCGCCTCGCCAGCGAACCAAAAACCGACTTTTTCACCACTGCCAGCGTCCTCGAAGCCGCCGCAGTGTTGTTCGCGCAAAACCTGCCGCGCCAGTCCGCCACCGCCTCGGCCGACGCCCAAGAGCGCCGTTTCGCCGAAATCGTACGCATCGCCAACGAAGTTGAAAGCGCCGCGCCTGGTCGCTTTCAAGGCCAGGTAGCGCAGCACTTCGATCGTGAAGCCTTTGCCATGGGCCTGGGCATGCTGGGCGAAAACGGCATTGCTCTGCTGTCCGCCGAGGTGCAGTACGCGCTAGACGAACTGTTGGATACCGAAGGCCAGTGGAATTTCCAGTTCGCCGACACCTACCGCCAGCGGGCCACACCGCTGCATCCGGTGTACCTGCCGTCGCTGGCCACTGATCTGATGCTCAGCGACCAGCAGAACCGCCTGCTGCGCGAGTTTCTCAGTGGTATCGACGAGTCAGTGGCGGTGCAGGGCTTTGCTGGCACTGGCAAGACCTTCCTGATTCACCAGTTCGCCCGCCTGCTGGAACCACAGCGCACGTTGCTTCTGGCTTTGACCGAAAGCCAGTTGCGCGCCTTGCAGGCGCGGGTAAAGGACGCTGCCGCCTACACCGCGCTGACTTTCGGTCAGTTGGCTGACGAGCTGCTCAACCGCGACCTCACCAACAACGGCTGGCGTCTGCGCGACCCGTATCGCACCAAATTGTCATGGCGCCCGCAGAATGAGCAGGTTGTACGCTGGCTGGCCATCCCTGACATCGGCCCGCTCGCCGCGCGCGATGTGGTTGCCTTGTGCGTCCGCGCCGTGCGCACCTTCTGCCACAGTGCCGATACCCAGCTTCAGCTGCACCATTTGCCCTGGGCCGGGCCGGGTACTTCGCCGCTGGATCAGGAGGTACTGCTGGAAAAGGCCCGCCTGTATTGGCAAGAGCTGATTCGCCCGTCCGCGCGGGAAGTCCAGCTGCCGGTGCGCGACTACCACCGGGTCAAGTTGCTGTCGTTGACCGGTTATGTGATCGATAGCCGCTACACCCACGTGATCGTCGACGAGGCTCACGAGCTGTCGGCACCGATGCTTGCCGTACTGGACCGCAGCCCGCAGTCGATCATTGCGCTGGGCGACGAGTTGCAGAACCTCAACGGCCTCAGCCCGCACCATGGCAGCTTCATCCGCCAACGCTACATCGACCATTCCCTGCGTGCCGGGCCGGCGATGGACAATGTGCTCAACCCGCTGATCCAGGCGCACCCGGCGGCGATCCAGGCAGCCTTCAGTGGCAGCGCCGAGCATTACACGCGGGTCAGTTTCTTCGATACGGTAACCGTGCCGGAACAGCCCACGGCGCTGATCGTCGATGATGAATGGGGGCTGTTTGGCTGGTTCCAGCGCCTGACGCACCAAAGTGTGCCGTTCGTATTGCTGAAAAGCGCGCGCAAGGACTTCGAGCTGTTCGTGGAGGACTGCATCGAGCTATACCGCTTTGGCACTCGACCGCGTCACCCGATGTTGTTCCGCTACGCCAGTTGGCAGGCGCTGGAGCAGGACAAGGGCGATGACAAGGCGTTTTTTGCCGTGGCCAACATGCTGCGCAAAGGCTATACGCCGGAGCATTTTGCCAAAGCCAAGAGCCGTTACCGCTGGGACAAGGCGCCCAAGTTGTTCCTGGGGCGGGTGCGGGATGTGAAAAACATGGAGTTCGCCCGGGTGATGGTGTCGCCGGAGCTGATGGTGGCGCCGCAGGTGGCGGGCAACCGCAATGAGCGGGCGCGGATGCTGGCGGGGCTGTATACCGCCTGTTCGCGGGCGCGGCATGAACTGATCGTGCCGGGGGGGATGCTGGACTGGGTCAAGGACCAGGTTCGGGATTGAGGCATCTGGGGCCGCAAAGCAGCCCCAGAAGTTTTGAATCAGTTACGGTCCAGCCACACCGTCTGGGCATTGGTGAACTCGCGCACACCAAAGTGCGACAGCTCACGCCCGAACCCGCTCTTCTTCACGCCACCAAACGCCACACGGGGGTCGGAAGCGCAGTAGCCGTTGATGAACACGCCACCGGTATCCAGTGCCATAGTCATGCGCTCGGCCAGCGCATAGTCGGCGGTGTAGATGGTCGCGGCCAGGCCGAAATCGCTGTCGTTGGCCAATTCCACCGCATGGTCGGCATCACGTGCAGTGATGATCGCAGCCACTGGCCCGAACAACTCCTGCTTGAATGCGGTCATTTGCGGGGTGACGTTGGCGAACACGGTCGGCGCATAGAAGTTGGCCACGCCTTCGACCTTGTTGCCGCCCAGCAGCAGGGTGGCGCCTTCGGCGAGGGTCGCCTGAACCTGGCCGTCCAGCTCGTCGCGCAGGTCGTAACGGGCCATCGGGCCGATGTAGGTGTCGTCTTCCAGTGGGTTGCCGACTTTCAGCTCGCGGGTTGCTTCAACGAACTTGCGCGTGAACTCCTCGACAATGCTGTCTTCCACGATCAGGCGCTTGGCCGCTGCGCAGACCTGGCCGGTGTTCTGGTAACGGCCAATGACTGCGGCCTTGACGGCGGCATCCAGGTCGGCGTCGGCCAGCACGATGAACGGGTCAGAGCCACCGAGCTCCAGTACACACTTCTTCAGTGCCGCACCGGCCTGGGCACCAATCGCCATGCCGGCACGCACGCTGCCGGTCAGGGTCACGGCGGCGATACGCGGGTCGTTGATGGCGCGGGTGACGCCATCCGGGGTCACGTTCAGCACTTCGAACACGCCATCCGGCAGGCCGGCATCCTTGAACAGCTCGCCCAGCAGGTAGGCGCTGCCCATCACGTTCGGCGCGTGCTTGAGCACGTAGGTATTGCCTGCCAGGATCGCTGGCACGGCGCCGCGCAGTACCTGCCAGACCGGGAAGTTCCACGGCATCACGGCCAGGATCGGGCCGAGCGGGCGGTATTCGATACGGGCTTTTTCAACCTGGGTCGGCTCAGCGGCAAGCATGGCCGGGCCGTGTTCGGCATACCAGCGGCACAGGCCGACGCACTTGCTGACTTCGCCACGGGCCTGGGCAATCGGCTTGCCTATTTCGCGGCTGATCATCTGGGCAAAGGCTTCGGCCTTGGCTTCGAGGGTGCTGGCCAGGGCGAGCAGGTACTCGCTGCGCTGACCCAGCGACACTTGGCGCCACTGGCCGTAGCCAACCTTGGCACGTTGCAGCGCCGCTTCCAGTGCGGCGTCGGTGTCGAACGGGTAGGCGCCGATCTGCTCGCCGCTGTACGGGTCGAGGGAGATGGCGTGGGTCAGGCTGCTGATCGCGCTCATGGCGGGACACTCTCGTTGTTGTTAATCAGTGACGCCAGACTAGTGGGCTATGGCTTTAATGAAAACTGAATAATAATGAGCGAAACATTCACGTTTGGAGAAAGGCTGTGGACCTGGTGCAACTGGAGATCTTCAAGGCGGTGGCAGAGCAGGGCAGCATCAGCGCCGCCGCGCAGCACATCCATCGGGTGCCGTCCAACCTGACCACGCGCATCAAGCAACTGGAAGAAGACCTGGGCGTGGAGCTGTTCATTCGCGAGAAAAGCCGCCTGCGCCTGTCGCCTGCAGGCTGGAATTTTCTTGAATACACCCGGCGCATCCTCGACCTGGTGCACGAGGCGCGCCTTACCGTCGCCGGTGAAGACCCGCAGGGCACCTTTGCCCTCGGTTCGCTGGAAAGCACGGCAGCGGTGCGCATCCCGGCTTTGCTGGCGGCGTACAACCAGCGCTACCCCAAGGTAGACCTTGACCTGTCCACCGGGCCATCCGGGACCATGCTCGAAGGCGTGTTGTCTGGCCGGCTGGTGGCCGCGTTCGTCGACGGCCCGGTGCTGCACCCGACACTGGAAGGCATGCCGGTGTTCGAAGAGGAAATGATGGTCATCGCGCCGCTCAACCATGCGCCAGTTACGCGCGCCCAGGATGTGAACGGTGAGAGCATCTACGCCTTCCGTGCCAACTGCTCGTATCGCCATCACTTCGAGAACTGGTTCGTCAAGGACCAGGCAGTGCCGGGCAAGATTCACGAGATGGAGTCGTACCATGGCATGTTGGCGTGCGTCAGCGCTGGCGCAGGCCTGGCCATGATGCCGCGCAGCATGCTCGACAATATGCCCGGGTGCAGCACGGTCAGTGCCTGGCCTATGTCGGAAGATTTTCGCTACCTGAAAACCTGGCTGGTCTGGCGGCGGGGCGCGGTATCACGCAGTCTGAGCATGTTCGTGAAACTCCTTGAGGAAGGTCGTACAACCTCTTGATCAGTATCTAAATTTACATTCGATTGATGGGTTAGTGCCGAATGTCACGATGACGACCATGCATCAGCCAGAACACCAATACCCCGGGAGGATCAGATAATAGGTAAGCCATCCTCTAAAGGAGGGTCATACCATGCGTAACCATCACTATGCCCTCGGCGCGGCGTTGCTGATCACCCTGGCCATGCCATGGACCCTGGCTGCTGCCGCCGACCTCAATGCCCCCATCGACATGCAGGCCGTGCGGTTGCAACCGCAGGAGCAGAACGGCGTGCGCTATTTGCAAGGTGGTATTGGCCAGGATGAGGCCAATGCGCTACGCAAAACCACCGGCTATGACTTGCACGTGGAGCTTTCCACTGGCCCGGAAGGCAAGTTCCAGAGTGGTGCCACAGTCGACATTCAGAATGCACAAGGCCAGCCCGTACTCAGCGTCACAGATGCCGGGCCGCTGCTGTATGTGCAGTTGCCTCCCGGCAAGTACAAGGTCACTGGCAATGCCCAAGGTGAGACGGTGCAGCAACTGGTGACCGTGAACGGCAAGGGCCCCGCGACCGTGAACCTTAACTGGCGTTGATCAAAAAAATACGGCAGGAGTACGGATGTACTCCTGCCTGAGAGGAGCGCATCGCCATGAGCCTGGATCTTCAGCTGGAGATGTTGAACGAGCAGGGCTATGTGTTACTTCCCGGTGTGCTCGAACCCCTGCGCATCGCCCTGTTGCGTTGCGCCATCGATGACCTGCAGCCGATTCACTGGGACTACCAGGGGCTGTTGGAGCACTACAAGTGCGTATTCAACCGCAACCCGCTTTGGCTGCCCTTTCTCGACCTGCCACCCTTGATAGCACTGGCTGAAGCGGCGCTAGGCACTGACTGCCACGTGATCGGACAAACTGCGTGGCGCAGCCACCCGGGTTACGCGGGCATGGCGCTACACCTCGATCACCTGCCCATGCAGCTGCCCGACTGGCTAAGCGCGAAGGGCGATTTCACCCAGCCTGCACAAATACTTACTGCTCAGCTGTACCTCAGCGACATCGACCACAACATCGGGCCGACCTGGATCGTACCCGGCAGCCACCGCGCGGCGCGGCCACCACTGGCTGGCGAGAATCAATGGCAAGGGCGTGAAGCGCTGGCAATGTTGTGCAAGGCAGGAGATGCGCTGGTCTTTCGCAGCGATGTCTGGCACAGCGGCGGAGCCAATCGCAGCCAGGCTCGCGAGCGCGACATGCTGCAAGTGCATTACGGCAGGCGCATGGTCGCGCAGAAGTTCTCGCCGTACTTGAACTGGCGTTTCAACCCTCAGGTGCTGGAAGAGGCAACGCCCCGGCAAAGGCGCTTGCTAGGCGAACATGAAGAGGCGGAATACGACTGAGGCGCGGAGCACGAGAAGGCACATCTTGAGCAAGCGATTTAGCCAATAGTGGCAATACACTTTCAACTTTCTGATCATCTGGACAATAATCAAAAAACTATTACTTCGTGTGACCGGTCTGGATGCACCGGTTCACTCTAAAAATCGAGGGGCCAAAGCCCCCGCTTGCTCTATAGACCATCAGGAGAAGTCATTGATGAAAACCCGTCTCGCAGCTTCGCTGGCCGCTGCAGTGCTGGCCTTTGCAGGGGCCAATCTGGCCCAGGCCGCGCAGGTATCCGGCGCCGTTGGCGCCACCAGCCAAGGTGACATGACCTACCGTATTGGCTTGTCCTTCGACTGGGACAAGAAATGGCTGGAAAGCAGTACCGGCTATGTGACCGGTTACTGGGATGCTGCCTACACCTATTGGGAGGGCGGTGACGCCAGTGGTGCGCACTCGCTGTCGTTCAGCCCGGTGTTCACTTACGAGTTCAGCGGTTTTACCTACACGCCGTACATCGAGGCCGGTATTGGCCTGGCGGCGTTTTCCAAGACCGACGTGGGTGACCAGCGCATGGGGTCGGCGGTCAACTTCGAAGACCGCATCGGTTTCGGTCTGAAGTTGCCAGGTGAGCAGAAAGTCGGGATTCGCGCGATGCATTATTCCAATGCGGGAATCAAGCAGCCAAACGACGGTATTGAGTCCTACTCGCTGTTCTACAGCAAAGGTTTCTGAAGCAGGGGGCCGCAGTGCGGCCCCAGCCTTTCAATACGTATACGAAACCCGGCCTGCACCGTCCGAGGTGCTCCCGGGTCGGCGTAGATGCCGGATCGTTGCCAGCATCCTCGCGGATCAAACCACCTAGAGGCCGGCCAAGGCATGCCAACACTCAGCGAACGGCCTTGATCGCCAGCACATTGCACAGCGGGTGTTCCAGCACATGCGCTGTGGTCCCGCCCAGGTAGGTCTGCATGGCGTCATGCCGATGGCTGCCCATCACGATCACATCTGCCCGGCTGTGGCCGACAAACTGGGCAATGGCCCTGATAGCTGGGCCTTCCAGAAAGTGCCGACGCTCCAGCGGGATCTGCTGATGGTCACCCAGTCGGTTGAACGCCGCCCGCTGCGCAGTGCGCACGCTGCCGTCGAAGCCGGGCATGGTCACCGTACCGGCGCCGAAGTCGGCAATATGGGTCTTGGCCGCGTCGCACACATGCACCAAGTGCAACTCGGCGTTGCATTGCAGGGCGAGGGCACGGGCGCAGTGGATCACCTGCTCGTCCAGGTGCTCGCCAGCACCGTGGCTGTTCAGGTCCACTGCCGCAGCAATCTGCCGGGGCAGGGGCAGGCGGATATCGCTGACCAGGTGCACGGCAACCGGGCTGTCCTTGAGCAACTGCCAATCCAGTGGCGTGACCAGCAGGCGTTTGAGCACGGGTTCGTGCTGCACGTCCTTGACCAGCAAATCGCAGCCTTGCCGTTCGACCCGCTCCAGCGCGCTGCCCAGCGGGTCGCGAGTCAACAACAGTTCGGTAGACACGTCCAGGCCAGCATTGCCCAACTGTTCAGCCTCATCTGCCAGCCACTGGCGGTTGTCACTGAGCAGCCGCTCACGCTCGCGGCCATCGCTCATCAGACCAAAGGTGTCGACATCGTCGACGAAAACGTTGATATCCAGCAGTGCACCGCTGGACTCCGCCAGCGCCGCCGCGCGTTGCAGCGCAGGCGTATGGCGCATCTGCGGGCCGAGCATGACAAACAAGCGCTTGAACTGGCTCATCTCACACCTCCACGTGTGGCAGCCCCCCGGTTAGCTGGTTCTGTTCAGTCTAGACCTGTGTGCGCCCGGTAAAACCGATCAGGCTTTTTCCACCTGCGGCTGCTCGAGTGCGGCTAGCGCCATGTGTCGGGTATGATGCGTGCCCCATCATTGTCACGAGGCCTGTCCCATGTCCCTGAGCGCTGAACAGATCGGCGAATTTTGCGCTTTCGCCGAGCAGCTGGCCGACGCTGCCGCTGTGGCGATCAAGCCCTATTTTCGCGCCAGCCTTGATGTCGAGGACAAGGGCGGGCGCCTGTACGACCCGGTGACGGTTGCCGACAAGGCTGCCGAGGACGCGATGCGCGAGCTGATCCAGGCGCGTTACCCCGAGCATGGCATCCTGGGTGAAGAAGCCGGGGTGGCCGTGGGCAGCAGCCCGCTCACCTGGGTACTCGACCCGATCGACGGCACCCGCGCCTTCATCACCGGCCTGCCGCTTTGGGGCACGCTGATTGCCCTTAACGACGGCACGCGCCCAGTGGTCGGGGTGATGAACCAGCCCTTCACCGGCGAGCGTTTTGTCGGCACCCCCGAAGGCGCCTGGCGCAGTGGCACGCCATTGCAGACCCGTACCTGTGCCGACCTGGCGTCGGCCACACTGATGTGCACCACGCCGGACATGTTCGACACCGCCGAGCGCAAGGCCGCGTTCGAGGCCGTTGCCGGCAAGGTGCGCCTGATGCGCTACGGTGGCGATTGCTATGCCTACTGCATGCTGGCTTCGGGGTTTGTCGATGTGATCGTCGAGGCGAGCCTGCAGCCGTATGACGTGCAGGCACTTATGCCGATCATTGAAGGGGCAGGTGGGGTGATCACTGCCTGGGACGGCAGCAGTGCACAGAATGGCGGGTGCGTTGTGGCCTGTGGTGACCCGGCGCTGCATGCGCAGATGGTAGAGATGTTGCGCCACGCCATGTGAGCCACCTATCCCCGATCACTGCACTTTTTACGATTTCCGGGCTCTATCCTTGGCCAGGCTGCTCTGATCCCCAATGCAGCCGCCGAAGATCGACCCGGTGCCGATGGTTGCAAGTTACCCGAATTTCTTCCCGCGTCTGCTGCTGGCAGGCGCCCTCACATGCCTGTGCGCCTGCACCCAGGAGCAAGGCCGCGATATTGTCAGCCAGTTCGGCAACGGCAAACCCAGCGAGCTGTTCCAGACCAGCGTCGACCGCTTGGCCACGCTATCGATGCGCGACAACTTGCAAAGCCTGTACCTGCTGATGAACAAGCTGTACCTGCGCAACCCCAACCAGTGGAAGATGTCGGGCTATGTGGACGCTGCCACGGCCGAGCGGCAGATCCGCATGGCCATCGAACATCGTCAGCCACTGCCGCAACTGGGCAACCGTCGTGACCTGGCGGCATTGAGCTACGCCCTGAGCCCGGAGTTTCGTGGTGATCGGGTGGGTGCTTTCATCTACGCCATCGGCAGCATGCTGATTACCGCGCACGGCGGGCGTACCGATTTCTACATGACCGATACCATCGACCCGTTGTTCATCAACAATGCGGCGCGCAATATCGAAAGGGCTACCTGGATGCTCAGCCAGCGGCAGGACGCCAATGGGGTGTTGCTGCTGTTCTCCAACGAGATTTCGGAAGAGGGCAGCAACCTGAGTTTTGCCGTGGAGTTTGGCAAGATCGTTGCGCGGCTGGACCTGTTAGCCGAGTTGCTGGATGAGCGTTATCGGCGGATTGGTTTGAATTACGCCCAGAGTCTGCTGTTGATGAATTTCCTGCCGGTGCAGTGAACCTTAGCCGTTGTGCAGGCCCTGTAGGAGCGGCCTTGTGTCGCGAAAGGGGCGCGCAGCGGCCCCAGGATTTCAGCCACCCAAGGCCATTGGACGGTTCAGAGCAGCGCCTGTATTGCCTGCCTGTAACGCTGCCCGGCCAGACTCATGCTGTTGTTATGGGTCGCCCCCGGCACCAGCAGCAATGTCTTGGGCTGCCGGGCTGCGTCGAACAGCTGCTGGCTGAAGCGCGGGGGTACAAAACGGTCATTCGTTCCATGCACCAGCAGCACTGGCAGGCCGATGTTGCCGATCTTGTCCAGCGAGTCGAACTTCTGCGACATCAACCAGCGCACCGGCAGGGAGGTATTGGCCACCGCTGCCGCGACATCGCCCAGGGAGGTGAAGGTCGACTCAAGGATCAACCCGCGTGCCGGCGCCCCAACGCCGCTTTGCTGCGCTTCACGGGCCAGTTCACTGGCTAGCTCCACCGCCACTGCGCCGCCCAGCGAATGACCGAATATCAGGCGCTTGCCGGCATCCGGCTGCAGCTGGGCAAAGCGCTCCCACGCAATGCGGGCATCTTCGTACACCGTGGCCTCGGATGGCAGGTCGCCCCGGCTCTGGCCAAAGCCACGGTAATCCACGGCCAGCACCGAGTAGCCCATGGCATGCAGCTGCTCGATGCGGAACAATTGGCCGGTAAGGTTCCAGCGCACGCCGTGCAGGTAGAGCACCGCCGGGGCATTGGCGCGTTTGGCCGGCCACCACCAGGCGTGCAGGCTCTGGTTATCGCTGAAGCTGCGCGGGCGCAGGTCAAGCTCCTGCACGTCGCTGGGCAAACCGCGGAACCAGCTGGCTTGGCCAGGTTCGATGCGGAACACCAGTTCGCGCTCCTTGTGCTGCAGCATGGCGCAGCTGGAGGGTAAGCCAATAACCAGCAAGGTGGCACACAACCAGGTGCGCCAGCGGCGGCGCAGGTGGGTAAGGAAGAGGGTAGGCATGTGCGCTTTCTAGCAGAAGCACTGCGCCGGGTGTTGAAAAAGTGACCGAATGGCAGGATGGTTTGGTTGCAAGCTGTTTCTGGAAGAAATGGAATATTACCGGCCTCGCGCGCGTTTACTCTCGCAGCGGCCGGTACAGGAAAATACCGTTCGATAAACGAACGCCAGCTGCATCTGGCTTGTCCGCTATCCGCCCATCCAATCCCATCGCCGCATTGCTCAACCGCAGCCTTTTTGCTGTAGTGTGGCCATTCACCGGTTGTCGCCTGCCCCCGCTATCCGCAACCGACCCGATAGAATGACCGTGACGACCGCGACCACCGCCCAAAAGGCTGTAGGAAGCGGCGACCAGAACAATAACGATACCGAGTGCCTTGCCTATGGAAAGCCGCCTGCTGAGCGAGCGCAGTAGCGTGTTTCACCACGCCGACCCTTATGCTGTGTCCGATTATGTGAACCAGCATGTAGGCCAGCATTGCATCGGACTGTCACGCACCACCCATCCCCAGGCCAGCCTCAGCCACCGCAAGTTTGCCGAGCTCGACCTGTGCCGCATCAGCTACGGCGGCAGCGTTCGCGTGACTTCGCCAGCACTGGAAACCATTTATCACCTGCAAGTGTTGCTCAACGGCAACTGCCTGTGGCGTGGGTATAAGCACGAGCAGCGTCTGGTGCCGGGCGAGTTGTTGCTGATCAACCCGGATGACCCGGTTGACCTGACCTACTCGGAAGATTGCGAGAAGTTCATCCTCAAGGTGCCGACCCGGCTGCTGGACTCGATCTGCGATGAACAGCGCTGGCAGCGGCCGGATGGGGGCGTGCGGTTCTTGCGCAATCATTACCGGCTGGATGAACTGGATGGCTTCGTCAACCTGCTGGCCATGGTTTGCCATGAGGCGGAAGTGAGCGAGTCGCTGCCCAGGGTGCAGGGGCACTACAGCCAGATTGTCGCCAGCAAGTTGCTGACCCTGATGACCACCAATATCCGCCGCGAAAGCCTGAGCGCACCGCAGGCCGGCCTTGAGCGCATTCTCGATTACATAGAGCGCAACCTGAAGTTGGAGCTGTCGGCTGAGGTGCTGGCAGAGCAGGCCTGCATGAGTTTGCGTTCGCTGTATGCGCTGTTTGAACAGCACCTGAGCACCACGCCCAAGCATTACGTGCGCCAGCGCAAGCTTGAGCGGGTGCATGCGTGCCTGAGCGACCCGACTTGCGGTGTGCGCAGTGTGACCGAACTTGCCCTGGATTACGGCTTCTTTCATTTAGGCCGGTTTTCCGAGGTGTATCGGCAGCAATTTGGCGAGTTGCCTTCGCAGACGTTCAAGCGTCGGGATGAGGCGCGCTGACGAGGCCACCTGATATTTCTGCCAGTTGCTGGCATTTCATGCACAGCCCACCATCTGCCTTATTTCGGGTACAGGGTGGTCACCATGTCGACATCGCAGATTTCTTATTGTGCACTGCAATACACCGTTTATGGCCGTGATGGGGGGGAGCAATGCGCATCTCTGCTGCGCTTCAGCGGGCAGCGGAAAGAGTCGGCCACAGGGCACTACTTGCTGGGGAATGGATACCGTGCGTTCAATCCGGTTTTGATGAGATTTCATAGCCCTGACAGCTTGAGCCCAATGGGGGCTGGGGGAATCAATTGTTACGCCTATTGCGGTGGGGATCCGGTGAACAATACTGATCCGAGCGGACACATGTTGCTTCCCCAAGTGAGGTTGTGGAGCGTTCGCCCCAAGGCAGGGTTTCGCATGCGAAATCCAGACTTTAAAGGGGAAAAGACGGTTTCTCCAGCTGTAAGCGAGCCTGTCGTGAGAACGGTTAATGAACTAGGTCGTGATTACGGGAGCCAGTTGAGCCGAATAATGACATCGGCGGATTGGTCTGGTCCACAGTTGTTACTCGTGGAAGGTACAACACAGAAACTGATTAGCAACTATGGAGAGAACTTGAAACGGGAAGCTGGTTTGACAGTCAGCCAAGCTGCAGCACCCATCAGTTCGCAGGATCGACTAAGCGAGGCGATCGGCGTGCTCGGTCCGCTATACGAAAAGATGAAACTAGCCAAAGATACCCCTAGTGCCATCAGCTGGCTCCATGATCCCGGACGAGTGGTCCCAAAAGTACGAGATCCCGGCAAAACTGGATAACGTTCTGCACAATCCGGATAGCCCCCCGCCAGTCGTCTCCCTAACCTGACCAGGTCTAAACAATAACAAGGGAGACCCTGGCCATGTCCCTGGGATTCGACTACCTCAATGCCATGCTCGAGGACGACCGTGAAAAGGGTATCTACCGCTGCAAGCGGGAGATGTTCACCGACCCACGGTTGTTCGACCTGGAAATGAAACACATCTTCGAGGGCAACTGGATCTACCTGGCTCACGAAAGCCAGATCCCCGAGAAGAATGACTTCCTCACCCTGACCATGGGGCGCCAACCGATTTTCATCGCGCGCAACAAGGACGGTGAGCTCAATGCCTTCCTCAACGCCTGCAGCCACCGCGGTGCCATGCTGTGCCGACACAAGCGCGGTAACCGCGCCAGCTACACCTGCCCGTTCCACGGCTGGACGTTCAACAACAGCGGCAAACTGCTGAAGGTGAAAGACCCGAGCAACGCCGGCTACCCCGACAGCTTCAACTGCGACGGCTCCCACGACCTGACCAAGGTGGCGCGTTTCGAGTCGTACCGGGGCTTTTTGTTTGGCAGCCTGAATGCCGATGTGAAACCGCTGGTCGAACACTTGGGCGAGTCAGCGAAGATCATCGACATGATCGTCGATCAGTCGCCTGAGGGCCTGGAGGTGCTGCGCGGTGCCAGCTCGTACATCTATGAAGGCAACTGGAAGCTCACCGCCGAAAACGGAGCCGACGGGTACCACGTCAGCTCCGTGCACTGGAACTACGCCGCTACCCAGAACCAGCGCAAGCAGCGCGAGGCGGGCGACGAGATCAAGACCATGAGCGCCGGTGCCTGGGCCAAGCAGGGTGGCGGCTTCTACTCCTTCGACCACGGCCACCTGCTGCTGTGGACCCGTTGGGCCAACCCGGAAGACCGCCCGGCCTATGAGCGCCGCGACCAGCTGGCTGCCGACTACGGCCAGGCGCGTGCCGACTGGATGATCGAGAACTCGCGCAACCTGTGCCTGTACCCGAACGTGTACCTGATGGACCAGTTCAGCTCGCAGATCCGCGTTGCCCGGCCGATTTCGGTGAACAAGACCGAAATCACCATCTACTGCATCGCCCCCAAAGGCGAGAGTGCCGATGCCCGTGCCAAGCGCATCCGCCAGTACGAAGACTTCTTCAATGTCAGCGGCATGGCCACCCCGGACGACCTGGAAGAGTTCCGCTCGTGCCAGACCGGCTATGGCGGCGGCACTGGCTGGAACGACATGTCCCGTGGCGCCAAGCACTGGGTCGAAGGCGCCGATGAGGCAGCCAGGGAGATTGACCTCGAACCCCTGCTGTCTGGCGTGCGTACCGAAGACGAAGGCCTGTTCGTGCTGCAGCACAAGTACTGGCAGGACACCATGATCCAGGCCCTCAAGGACGAACAGCAGCTGATCCCTGTGGAGGCCGTGCAATGAGCCTGTATGAAACCGTGCGCGACTTCCTCTACCGCGAAGCGCGCTACCTGGACGACGCCCAGTGGGACCAGTGGCTGGAATTGTACGCCAGCGATGCCAGCTTCTGGATGCCGAGCTGGGACGATGACGACACCCTCACCGAAGACCCACAAAGCGAAATCTCGCTGATCTGGTACGGCAACCGTGGCGGCCTGGAAGACCGCGTGTTCCGCATCAAGACCGAGCGCTCCAGTGCGACCGTGCCCGACACTCGTACTTCGCACAACATCAGCAACATCGAGATCGTCGAGCAGGCCGAGGGCAGCTGCCAGGTGCGTTTCAACTGGCATACCCTGAGCTTCCGCTACAAGACCACGGACAGTTACTTCGGCACCAGCTTCTACACCCTCGACCTGCGCGGCGAACAGCCGCTGATCAAGGCCAAGAAGGTGGTGCTGAAGAACGACTACGTGCGCCAGGTCATCGACATCTACCACATCTGATACAGGTTTTTGCGAGTACTGCCCGGTGCGTCCTGCGACGCGCCGTGGGCCGGCTCGCCTGCGAGGTGCAACATGAGCTACCAGATCGCACTGAATTTCGAAGACGGGGTTACCCGCTTCATCGAGGCTACCGGCCATGAAACCGTGGCTGACGCTGCCTACCGCCAGGGCATCAACATCCCGCTGGACTGCCGCGACGGCGCCTGCGGTACGTGCAAGTGCAAGGCCGAATCCGGCCGCTATGACCTGGGCGACAACTTCATCGAAGATGCCCTGAACGAAGACGAAATTGCCGAAGGCTACGTACTGACCTGCCAGATGCGGGCTGAAAGCGACTGCGTCATCCGCATCCCTGCTTCGTCGCAGCTGTGCAAGACCGAACAGGCCAGCTTCGAGGCCGCCATCAGCGATGTGCGCCAACTGTCGGCCAGCACCATTGCCCTGTCGATCAAGGGTGAGGCGTTAAGCCGCCTGGCCTTCCTGCCGGGGCAGTACGTCAACCTCAAGGTCCCGGGCAGCGAGCAGAGCCGCGCCTATTCGTTCAGTTCGTTGCAGAAGGGCGGCGAAGTCAGCTTCCTGATCCGCAACGTACCAGGTGGGTTGATGAGCAGCTTCCTGACCAACCTTGCCAAAGCCGGCGACAGCATGAGCCTGGCAGGGCCGCTGGGCAGCTTTTACCTGCGGCCGATCCAGCGCCCGCTGTTGCTTTTGGCTGGCGGTACCGGCCTGGCGCCGTTCACCGCGATGCTGGAGAAAATCGCCGAGCAGGGCAGTGAGCACCCGCTGCACCTGATCTATGGCGTGACCAACGACTTCGACCTGGTCGAGCTCGACCGCCTGCAAGCGCTGGCGGCGCGCATCCCCAACTTTACCTACAGCGCTTGTGTGGCCAACCCGGACAGCCAGTACCCACAAAAGGGCTACGTGACCCAGCACATCGAGCCACGCCACCTCAACGACGGCGATGTGGACCTGTACCTGTGCGGGCCACCGCCGATGGTCGAGGCGGTCAGCCAGTACGTGCGCGAGCAGGGTATTACCCCGGCCAACTTCTACTACGAGAAGTTTGCGGCGGCGGCCTGACAGATCGCCGGGGCCGCTTCGCGGCCCTTTCGCGGCACAAGGCCGCTCCTACAGGGAAACGCGATCCATGTGGGAGCCGCCTTGCGTCGCGATGGAGGGCGCAGCCCTCCCAATTGCCATTAACCGGGTCATGCAGGAAAAACATATGAACAACAGATTCCAAGGCAAGGTTGCCCTGGTCACCGGTGCCGCTCAAGGCATCGGCCGGGGCGTGTGCTGGCGGCTGAAGGCCGAAGGCGCGCAAGTGGTGGCGGTAGACCGTTCCGAACTGGTCCACGAGCTGGCCGGCGAAGGCATGCTCACCCTCACCGCCGACCTGGAGCAACACACCGATTGCGCCCGAGTCATGGCCAGTGCGGTGGAAACCTTCGGCCGCCTCGACATCTTGGTGAACAACGTCGGCGGCACCATCTGGGCCAAGCCTTTCGAGCACTACGAAGTCGAGCAGATCGAGGCCGAAGTGCGCCGTTCGCTGTTCCCCACCCTGTGGTGCTGCCATGCCGCGCTGCCGTACATGCTTGAGCGCGGCAGCGGCGCCATCGTCAACGTTTCTTCCATCGCCACCCGTGGCGTCAACCGGGTGCCTTATGGCGCAGCCAAGGGCGGCGTCAACGCGCTTACCGCATGCCTGGCCTTCGAAACTGCAGGGCGCGGCATCCGTGTCAACGCGACTGCGCCCGGCGGCACCGAAGCGCCACCCCGGCGTGTGCCACGCAACAGCGCCGAGCAAAGCGAACAGGAAAAACGCTGGTACCAGCAGATCGTCGACCAGACCCTCGACAGCAGCCTGATGCACCGCTACGGCAGCATCGACGAGCAGGTGGGGGCGATCCTGTTCCTCGCTTCCGACGAGGCCTCTTACATCACCGGCGTGACCCTGCCGGTAGGGGGCGGCGACCTCGGCTGAGCAACACCCCAAGGCAACAGCTTTCCATCACAACAAAAACAAGAGCGACAGATGCCATGCGAACCCTTGACGTACACCCGATCATCGATAACGCGCGCTTTACCCCGTTTCACTGGATGGTCATGGCCTGGTGCGGCCTGTTGTTGATCTTCGACGGCTATGACCTGTTCATCTACGGCGTGGTACTGCCGGTGATCATGAAAGAGTGGGGCCTGACCCCGTTGCAGGCCGGCGCGCTGGGCAGTTACGCGCTGTTCGGCATGATGTTCGGTGCCCTGGCGTTCGGCAGCCTGGCCGACCGCATCGGGCGCAAGAAGGGCATTGCCATCTGTTTCGCCTTGTTCTCGGTGGCGACCATCTTCAATGGTTTTGCCAGCAGCCCGAGCGAGTTTGGCATCTACCGCTTCATTGCCGGCCTGGGCTGTGGCGGCCTGATGCCCAACGCTGTGGCACTGATGAACGAGTATGCCCCCAAGCGCTTGCGCAGTACGCTGGTAGCGATCATGTTCAGCGGTTATTCGGTGGGCGGCATGCTTTCGGCGGGCGTCGGTATTTTCATGCTGCCGCGTTTCGGCTGGGAGTCGATGTTCTTCGCAGCTGCTGTACCACTGCTGCTGTTGCCGGTGATCCTCTACTACCTGCCAGAGTCCATTGGTTTTCTGGTGCGCAAGGGGCGTACCGAGGAAGCGCGGGCGTTGCTCAAACGACTCGACCCGCAATGCGACGTGCAGGCCGATGACGTGCTGCAGGCGGCTGACCGTAAAGCGGGTGGCGGGGCGTCAGTGCTGGAGCTATTTCGCAACGGCCTCGCCATCCGCACCCTGGCACTGTGGCTGGCGTTCTTCTGCTGCCTGCTGATGGTTTATGCACTCAGCTCCTGGCTGCCGAAACTGATGGCCAACGCTGGCTACAGCCTGGGTTCCAGCCTGTCGTTCCTGCTGGCGTTGAACTTCGGCGGCATGGCTGGGGCCGTCCTCGGCGGCTGGCTGGGTGATCGCTACAACCTGGTCAAGGTAAAGGTGGCGTTCTTCATTGCCGCCGCGCTGTCGATCAGCTTGCTGGGCGTCAATAGCCCGATGCCGGTGCTGTATCTGCTGATCTTCATTGCCGGCGCCACCACCATTGGTACGCAGATCCTGCTGTATGCCGGCGCCGCGCAAATGTATGGGCTGTCGGTGCGTTCCACGGGGCTTGGCTGGGCCTCGGGTATCGGCCGCAACGGCGCCATCGTCGGCCCCTTGCTGGGCGGCGCACTGATGGGCATCAACCTGCCCCTGCAACTCAACTTCATCGCCTTCGCCATCCCAGGCGCGATTGCCGCCCTGGCCATGGCCGTGCACCTGGCCAGCGGCCGTCGGCAAGCCCAGGCCATCGCGGCGCAGGCATGACCCGAAAAGAACAAGGCCAGGCTACACCGCGTTGGCTTCTTCGCGGGCTTGCCCGCTCCCACAAGGATTGCGCGCAGTCGGTGCACTGCACTGGACCTGTGGGAGCGGGCACGCCCGCGAAGAAGCCAACACAGAACAAGAGCCAGCCACAAAGACCGGCCACTGCCTTGCGGGATGCGCCATGAAAACCCTGATCAATGACAGCTCACTGTCCGCCATTGTCGCGGGCTGCATCGCCACGATGATCTCTTACGCCGGCCCGCTGGTGATCATTTTCCACGCCGCCGAAGCGGCCGGGCTGTCTCACCAGCAGTTGTCATCCTGGGTCTGGGCCGTGTCCATGGGCAGTGCCGTGCTTGGTGCGCTGCTCAGTTTGCGCTACCGCGTGCCGGTAGTGATCGCCTGGTCGATCCCCGGCTCCGCGCTGCTGGTCACTGCCTTGCCGCAACTCGGCCTGGAACAGGCCGTAGGTGCCTACCTGGTGGCCAACCTGGTCCTGCTGCTGATCGGCATCAGCGGGGCCTTCGACCGCATCATCGCGCGCTTGCCGGGGTCCATCGCCGCTGGCATGCAGGCTGGCATCCTGTTCGGTTTTGGTATCGAAGTGTTCCGCGCCTTGCCAGTGCAGCCGTTGCTGGTACTGGCGATGTTCGTCACCTACGTGCTGATGCGCCGGGTTCAGCCCCGTTACGCAGTGGCTGCGGTGCTGTGCGTGGGCGCCCTGGTGACCGTGGCCAGCGGTGCGTTCCGTAGCGAGGCGCTGGTACTGGAACTGGCTTCGCCGCAGTGGATCACCCCTCAGTTCAGCCTGCCAGCGGTATTCAGCCTGGCGCTGCCGATGGTGCTGGTGGCGCTGACCGGGCAGTTCATGCCGGGCATGGCGGTGCTGCGCAATGCGGGTTACGCCACACCGGCCAGCCCGTTGATCAGCGCCAGTGCCCTGGCCGGTACCGTGCTGGCGCCATTCGGCTGCCACGGGCTGAACCTGGCGGCGGTTACCGCCAGCCTGTGCACGGGCCATGAGGCCCACGAAAACCCACGACGGCGCTATGTGGCGGCAGTGGCTGGCAGCACGCTGTACCTGCTGCTGGGCATTGCCGGTGCCACGCTGATGTCGCTGTTCGCAGCCTTTCCCGCCGCACTGATCGCGGCCCTGGCCGGGCTGGCCCTGTACGGCGCCATGAACGAGGCGCTGGCCCGCAGCCTGGCAGAACCGGTTGAGCGCGATGCAGGCCTGTTCACCTTCCTGGTCACCGCTTCGGGGGTAGCCTTCCTTGGCCTGTCGGCAGCGTTCTGGGGGCTGCTGTTCGGCCTGCTGGCCCATGCACTGCTCAGGCTGCGCCAGCCGCGTGCCGGGGAGGTGCTGCGCCGCACCAGATGAACTGCCGTGTTCCCAACGCTTTATCCATAAAAACAAGATCAAGAGAGCTTCGGAATGAACAACACCCCTTGCGTAGCCCTGGGCCTGACTTTGCTCAGCCAACCATTACTGGCCGCCGAAGGCGGTTTCTTCGAGGATTCGAAGGCCACCCTGAGCGCCCGCAACTATTACTTCAGCCGTGATTATTCCGACATTGTCGGGGCCAACAAGCAGTCCAAGGCCGAGGAGTGGGCACAGGGCTTCATCCTCGACTTCAAGTCCGGTTACACGCCCGGTACGGTGGGCTTTGGCGTGGACGCCCTGGGCCTGCTGGGCATCAAGCTCGACAGCAGCCCCGACCGCACCAACACCGGCCTGCTGCCGGTGCATGGTGACGGCCGTGCTGCCGACGAGTACAGCCGCCTTGCGCCCACCTTCAAGGCCCGCCTGTCGAAGACCGAACTGCGCGTCGGTGAACTGCAACCGAACCTTCCGGTACTGACCTTCAGCGACATCCGCCTGCTGCCGCCGACCTACCAGGGCGCCAGCGTGAGCTCGTCTGAAATTGACGGGCTGACCGTGCAGGCCGGGCATCTGAAAAGCACCCACCTGCGCAACGAAGGCGGCGACGGCAAGATGAACGCGATGCTCGGCCATGTGCCGATGCGCCAGGCCGAGAGCGATGCCTTTAACTACGTGGGCGGGGACTATGCGTTCAATGCCAACCAGAGCAGCGTCAGCCTGTGGTACGGGCAACTGGAGGATATCTACGAACAGGGCTCTGTCGGCCTCAAGCACAGCAAGCCAGTGGGCGATTGGGTGCTCAGTGCCAATCTGGGCTACTTCACCGCGCGCGAGGATGGCGAGGCGTTGCTGGGCAACATCGACAACCAGGCGTTCTTCTCGATGTTCACCGCCCGGCATGGCGGGCACAGCTTCCATGCGGGCTACCAGGGCATCTATGGCGACAGCCCGTTCCCACGGGTGTTCGCCAATATTTCGCCGCTGGGTAACGAGGTGCCGACCTATGAATTCGCTTACACAGACGAACGCTCGTACCAGGTGCGCTACGACTACAACTTCGCCGCCATGGGCGTGCCAGGCCTGACGGCGACCGTGCGCTACATCACCGGTAACAATGTCGATACCGGGCTGGGTTATGAAGGCCGTGATCGCGAGCGCGACCTGGACATCGGTTATGCGGTACAGAGCGGGGTACTGAAAGGGCTGGGGATTCGGGTGAGAAACGCCATGGCACGTTCCAATTACCGCAGCGATATCGACGAGAACCGGCTGACCCTGGTGTACACCTGGCAGTTGTTCTGAAAGGTATACACAAAATCACGAGCATTTCGCCGCTACTACACAGGAATTGCGTATCGGCACAGGTTGGGGGTAGCTTTCAGGAACCACCATTCAGGGATGCTATCCGTGGACTCCATTACCCAGGCCGTACTCGGCGCTGCCCTGCAAGGCACGGTGCTTGGCCGCATCCAGGGCCGCCGCTCATTGTTGTATGGCGCCGCCCTGGGCACGCTGCCCGACCTCGATGTGATCATCCGCTATGCAGACCCTGTGTCGCAGATGACCTACCATCGTGGCTTCTCGCACTCGCTGTTCGTGCTCACCGGGCTGGCTTTGCTGCTGGCCTGGCTGGTCAATAAATGCTGGCCCGGCAAAGGCTACACCTTGCCCAGGCTGTTCCTTGCTTTCTGGCTGGTACTCGTCACCCACCCGTTGCTGGATGCCTTTACCGTGTATGGCACGCAACTGTTCTGGCCACTGCAACCCACCCCCCAAAGCTGGGCCGCAGTGTTCATTATTGATCCGGTCTATACCTTGCCACTGCTGGCGGCGGTCATCTACACAAGCATCAAGGGCGTTACCGGCCGGGCTACACGCCTGTTGACCCTTGCACTGGTGTTCAGTACCGCTTACCTGGGTTTCGGCCTTGCCGGGCGCATGGCAGCCGAGCAACGCTTCCAGGCGGCACTGGACCAGCAAGGCATCGTCGTGAGCGAGGTTCGCGCCGTGCCTATCGCGTTCAACAGCCTGGTCTGGCGGGTAATGGCCAAGACCCAAAATGGTGACTACTACGAAGGCATCAGCAGCGGGTTCGACCGGCAGGCGCCGGAAATGCAACGCTTGCCGCGTAACCTGGAACTGGCAAACGCGCTGGCAGGCGACCCTTTGCACCAGCGCTTGCGCTGGTTCACCGGCGACTGGCTGCGGTATGACCAGATAGGCGATGCGCTGGTGGTCACCGACCTGCGCATGGGCATCCCGGGCAACTATACCTTCCGTTTCAACATGGCGCACCGCGACACCCAGGGCCACTGGATTGTCGATGTGCCTTCGGCGTGGGACGGCGCCGGGCCCGGGTCAATGTTCAACGGCAATGACCTGGTGTTGATCTGGCGTCGTATCGTCGACCAGCAGCCACCTTTGCCCCTGGCTGCCTGGACCGACCGGTACCTGGGGGCAGGTGCGGTCGAGCGCGGGCACTGAGGCATGCGTTCGGCCGGGCTGGACCTGGTCAAATGGACAGCGATACTGACCATGGTTGCCGACCACCTGCGCTTCATATGGCCGGAGGCCGAGGGTTTGTTCGTGCTCGGCCGCCTGGCGTTTCCGCTGTTTTGCCTGGCCATTGCGGTGAATGTGGGGCGCGCCAGGGCAGAGCTGTTCCATACCCGCGCCAATCTGCGCTATCTGTCGCTGATGCTGCTGTTCGCGGTGCTCTCGGAGCCTGCCTATCGTTGGCTGGACAGTGGTTCGCAGACGTTCAGTGTAATGCCGACACTGGTACTGGGATTGCTGGTTGCCTGGGGTGTGCACCACCCATTGCGGTCGGCGCGAGTGCTTGGCCTTGCAGGCCTGCTGGCGGGGTGGTTGTTCAGTGATCAGTTGATGTACGGGCTGGCGGGGGTGTTGCTACCTGGCGCCTGGCTGGTGGCACGCAGGCAGGGCGGATTGGCCTGGTTGCTACCCTGCCTGATGGCCATCGGTGGCAACCTGACCAACAACTGGCTGCGCGAGCACTTTCTGGCGCCAATTACCCTACTGACGCTGGTTGCTGCTGTGCTGGCAGTGCCTGTCGGGTGGCTGTTGTTGCGCCATGATGCTTGGCAGGTACCTGCCGTAGGGCGGTGGGGATACCTGTTCTATCCCGTGCATCTGCTCGTGATCAAAGGCTTGTCGTGAGGCTTGCCGTTCCTGGCGCTTGCAATTCACAGATCCAGACCCATCTAAACCGGCCGCATCACACTCAGGAACCGTCCATGGAACCCAACCGCTTCGGCGATATCGCCGCCTTCGTCAGCGCCGCCAAGGCCGGCAGCTTCACTGCCGCCGCCGCAAGCCTGGGCCTGACCCGGTCGGCGGTGGGCAAGAGCATTGCTCGGCTGGAGGCCCGCATGGCGGTGCGTTTGCTCAATCGCACCACGCGCAAGCTGAGCCTGACCGATGAAGGCCTGGTGGCATTCGATCGCTGGCGACAGATACTGGATGACCTGGACGAGGTGGAAAGTGCCATGGCCCAGCGCCGCGGCAAGCCCACCGGTACCTTGCGCCTGACTGCGCCGCTGTCGCTCGGCCAGCGCCATGTGCTGCCGGTGCTGGATCAGTACCTCAAGCAGTGGCCTGAACTGCGCGCAGACATCCGCTTCACCGACCGTTTCGTCGACTTGGTCGAGGAAGGCGTGGACGTTGCGGTGCGTATCGGCGCACCCAAGGAAGACTCGCAGCTGTTGACCCGCACGGTGGCCTGGCAGCAGTTTGTCACCTGTGCTTCGCCCGCGTACCTCGAAGCGCGAGGTATTCCCTTGGTGCCTGCCGACCTTTATGGTCACGACAAGATTGCCTTCCTCGCGGGCGAGAAAGCCATGCCTTGGCGCTTTGACACTGAAGCAGGCCTGCACCTGTGCGAAGACCCTGGCCGGTTGAACATCGACAGCTCGGAGGCGATGCTCGACGGCGCCCGGGCCGGCTTCGGGCTGATTCACCTGCCCACCTACATCACCGGTGACGACCTGCGCGCTGGCGCCCTGGTGGAAGTACTGCACGCCTACCGGCCCCCGGCGGACCCGATTCGCATCGTGTACCCGAGCAAGCGCCACCTGTCCCCTCGGGTACGTGGTTTCATCGACTTGTTGGTCGCCAGCTGGGAATCGGGCGGGCCTTGGGAGCACTGATTGGGGATTATCAGGCCCCCATGCCGAGCCTGTATCTGGGTTTATCGCTGGCATCGGCGACTTTTTTGTGTACTGGTAAAAGTGTGAGTGGCTAGTTGGCTTCATATCGCCCAAGATGGAGTGTGAAGATGCCAGTCGATCGACTGGCGGCTCAGCTACCCACGTAACGCACCAGCCAGCATTAGAGGATTTAGAGTATGTCCAACAGACAATCAGGAACGGTCAAGTGGTTCAACGATGAGAAGGGGTTCGGTTTCATCACTCCCGACGGCGGTGGCGACGACCTTTTCGTCCACTTCAAAGCCATTGAATCGGACGGCTTCAAGTCGCTGAAAGAAGGCCAGAAAGTGTCTTTCGTTGCCGAAAAGGGCCAGAAGGGCATGCAGGCTGCGCAAGTGCGCGCCGAGTAAGATGCCTGGACTGGTACGCTAAGGCGTGCCCGGCCACTGGAAAACGGAGCCCCTGGAGGGCTCCGTTTTTTGTCTTTCAGATCCAGGGGCAGGATGGCCGTCTGTACCCGGTGAATACCCTGATTATCGGTGAGCCCAAGCTTCACCAGCGCCCATGGCCTGGTGCAGAAACGGATAATCTGTATAGCCTTCGGGCCCATTGGCGTAATCGAACTGTGCCCGATGTTCGTTCAGAGGCGCCTGCACCCGCAGCCGCTGTACCAGGTCCGGGTTGGCAATGTAACTGCGCCCGAACGCTACGGCATCGATCAAACCGCGCCCAATCAAGTCTTCGCCTTTCTCGGCGGTGTAGGCACCCGCAGCAATGATAACCCCCGGATAGGCATCGCGGATCGCCTGGCGGAACTCGTCACGCAGCGGCTTGCCGCCGGCCCAGTCCGGCTCGGACAGGTGCAGGTAGGCGAGGTTGCGCTTGGCCAGTTCGCGGATCAGGTACAGCCCTGCGGCCTCCTGGTCTTCGCCATTCTCCACGCCATTGAACCCGCCCAGCGGGAACACGCGGATACCCACGCGCTCGGCACTCCAGTTGGCAATTGCCGCGTCCACTGCTTCCAGCACGATGCGCGCCCGGTTTTCGACGCTACCGCCGTAGCGGTCCTCGCGCTGGTTGGCGCTCGGGGTAAGGAACTGGTGCAGCAAATACCCGTGGGCAGCGTGCAGTTCGATGAAGTCGAAGCCGGCTTCGCGGGCGTTCACCGCTGCCTGGCCGAAGTCGGCGACGATGCCTGCAATTTCGTTCTCGTTCAGGGCGCGCGGTGCGGAGGTTTCTACACGTACCAGGTTGCCTTGCTCGTCACGCAGGGTGGTACGTGCGCCGGCCGGCAGCGCCGAGGGCGCCACAGGCGCTTCGCCGCCGGGTTGCAACGAGGTGTGCGACACCCGGCCGGTGTGCCACACCTGCACGGCGCTGTGGCCACCGTCGGCATGAATGCCTTCGTTGATGTGCCTCCAGGCGGCAATCTGCTCGGCGCTATGAATACCGGGCGAGCCGGAATAGCCCTTGGCCTGGAAGGAGATCTGGGTGGCTTCGGTGATGATCAGCCCGGCGCTGGCACGCTGGCGGTAATACTCGGCCATCATGGTGGTCGGCACATCGCCCGGCTCGAGGCTGCGCAGGCGGGTGAGGGGGGCCATGAACACCCGATTGGCCAAGGTGAGCGGGCCGATTTGCAGGGGTTGGAAGAGTTTCATTGCAGCTCCAGAGGTGAAAACCAATGGTGCGCACGATACCGAGATGATTGGGGAAAGGGGGGACCGGAAGCCCGGCGCAGGGCTCCCCAATGGCGTTGTCAGTACCGGCCTCTTCGCAGCACAAGGCTGCTCCTACAGGGGTTGTGTTTGCCTTGAAACCATCGCAGATCCTGTGGGAGCGGGTTTACCCGCGAAGAGGCCGGTACGGGAACAATCAGCTACGGGCCAACCGCCCGCTCACATAGTGGGCCACATCATTGAACCCTGGCGTCGACGCATGCCCCGGCGTCACCAGCGAATCGATGAACGCTTCATCCTCCGTCGTGATCTTCACCGCCAATGCACCACCATAGGTATCCCACTGTTCCTCGGTACGCGGCCCGACAATCGCCGAACTCACCCACTGGTTGTTCAACACCCAGGCAATGGCAAACTCGACAATGCCTATACCCTTTGCCTCTACATAAGCCTGGATCTGCCGGGCGATGGCCAACGACTCCTGGCGCCACTCCACCTCCATGATGCGCTTGTCCTGGCGCCCGGCGCGGCTGCCGGCATCGGGCACGGCACCCGGCGCATACTTGCCACTGAGTACGCCCCGGGCCAATGGGCTGAATGGCACCACGCCCAGACCGTGTGCGGCGGCTGCAGCGAGCTGCTCGGGTTCGGCCTGGCGGTTGACGATGTTGTACAGCGGCTGACTGACCACCGGCTTGGGCACACCCAGTCGCTCGGCAACGTGGCAGACCTCGGCAATGCGCCAGCCACGGAAGTTGGACACGCCCCAGTAGCGGATCTTGCCCTGGCGCAGCAGGTCGCCAATGGCCTGTACGGTCTCCTCCAGCGGCACCTTGTGGTCTTCGCGGTGCAGGTAGTAGATATCCAGATAGTCCATGCCCATGCGCGTCAGGGTGGCTTCCAGCGCGTTGAAGATGTGCTTGCGTGACAGCCCGCTGCGGTTCGGCAGGCCGTCGGCCGGGCCGAAGCCGACCTTGCTGGCAACGATCCAGTCCTGGCGATGGCGCGCCACTGCTTCTCCGACGATTTCTTCCGAGCGCCCGGCGTTGTACACGTCGGCGGTGTCGATGAAGTTGATGCCCTGGTCCCAGGCCTTGTCGATGATGCGCAGGGCGTCCTCGGTGCTGGTCTGCTCGCCGAACATCATGCTGCCCAGGGTAAGGGCGGAAACCTGCAGGCCACTGTGGCCGAGAGGGCGGTAGATCATGCGCGTGGGTCCTTTTGCAGTCGGCTGATCCACCTGTTTTACACACAACCGGGGCGCTTTGAAAGGCGGCTGTCAGTCAAGCAGCGTGATCGCCTCCTGCAGGTTCAATGGGCGTTTCAGGCGCTGCGACAGCGCCGCCATGGCACCGGAGTAACCTTTGGCGATGACGGCCTCGACCTGTTCACCCACACACTGAAAGGCAATGAAATCGCCTTTTTCCGGCTCACCGACAAACTCGATCCGGTTCCACTCCCGTGCTTGGCCGAGCACTTCATAGGTTCGGCCGTGCTGGTAGGTCCAGAAGAATGGCACATCGGCGTAGCGGCGCTGCTCGCCGAGCATGTTGGCGGCAGCGATCACCCCGTGTTGCTGGGCCAGGCGCCAGTGCTCGATGCGTACAGGGCGACCCGAGAGCGGGAACGTGGCGATGTCGCCTGCAGCCCACAAACCGTCAGCGGCGCGCATTTCTGCATCGACCCGCAGCGACTTTTCCTCGTTCAACTGCACGCCCTGCAGGAAAGCGGTGGCCGGTATCACGCCGGTGCCCAGCAATACCAGTGGCGTCTCCAGGCGTTCACCGTTGGCCAGCAGCACCGCTTCGACCTTGTCCCGGCCTTCGAACCGCTGGACTTGCGTAGGGCCGTGGAAGGTGACCCCTTTGCGCTCATGCAGTTCGCGGATACTGCGCCCGATGCGATCACCTAACTGCCTGGCAAGCGGGACTTCATGGCGAGTCACCACGTGCACCTCAACGCCGTACCTGCGCAGGGCCGAGGCCGCCTCCAGGCCGATGAAGCCGTCGCCTACGATCACCGCCGGCTGGCCGGGTTCGGCTGCGTCGAGCAGCTGTGCGGCATCCTCCCGCGAGCGCAAGGTGAACACGCCGGGCAAGTCGGCGCCGGGGATATCAGGGCGTAGTGCCTTGCCGCCGCTGGCCAGCAGGCAGGCGTCGTAACCGATCTGCTGGCCATCGACCAGCGTAATCTGGCGTTTCTGGCTGTTCAGGGTGCGCACCTTGCCGTGCTTGCGCTCCAACTGGCCCTTGCGCAGGGCGTCGGGTTCGAGCAACGCCGGTACTTCATCGGGCGTCATCTGCCCTGCAATCACGAATTTGCTCAGCGCGGTGCGGTCGTAGGCCGGCTGGCGCTCCTGGTCGATCCACACCAGCCGGCCAGCGAAGCCATGGGCCAGCAAGGTGGCTACCGCGGCGCTGCCGGCCGCACCAGCGCCGACCACAACGAAGCAGCGGGCATCGCTGTGCCTGGGGGGTGCGATGGCGGGCAGCGGTTGGTCGTCGACCCAGACTTCATCGTCCTTCACCCAGGCCTTGTAGCGGCGCAGGTCAGCCAGCGCCGGGGGTTCGCAGACCACTCCGTCATCGACGGCAAATGCAGCCTTGTGCCAAGGGCAAACCAGCAGGCCGCCGCAGACCAGGCCTTCATCCAGTGGGGCACCTGCGTGGGGGCAGTTGCCTTGGTAGGCATGCACCTGATCGCCCTGGCGAATGAGGATGAGCTCTTCATTGCCGGCCTGGACGCGCAAGGGGCGATGTTCGTCGAGCTGGGCCAGACGGGCCACGGCGTGCTGGGTCATGGGGTTCTCCAAAGGGGCCTTTGGAACCATTTGACGCCTGGGGTAGGGAGGGGATGCGTTGAACCGACGATCGGTGGAGGAGGGAAATGTAGGGTGGCCTGGCGGGCCTCTTCGCGGGTGAAACCGCTCCCACAGGATCACCACAGCCTCGAAGGCTGTGGCACGCCTGTGGGAGCGGGCTTACCCGCGAACAGGCTCAACTGGCACGTGCAGAACTCAGCGCACCCGACCGAGTGACACGCAGGGCCACCAGGCTACCCAGCACGATCAACGCCGCCAGCGAATACAGCGCGGCATCGGTGGAACCGGTCTGGTCCTTGATGAACCCCACCAGGTACGGGCTGAGGAAACCGGCCATCTGGCCCACGGAGTTGATGATCGCCAGCCCGGCAACTGCTGTACCGGCGCTGAGCAGGGCGGTTGGCATTGGCCAGAACATCGGCAGCCCGGTCAGCGCGCCCATGGTGGCAATCGACAGGCCCAGAATGGCAATGGCTGGGTTGCCGGCGAAGTTCACCGCAATCAGCAGGCCAACGGCGCCCATCAGCATCGGCACCACAAGGTGCCAGCGGCGCTCGTTGCGCAGGTCTGCCGAGCGGCCGCAAAGGATCATGAACACACCGGCCAGCAGGTACGGGATGGCGCTGAGCCAGCCGATCAGCAGCGGGTTGTCGAAGCCCATGTTCTTGATGATCGACGGCAACCAGAAGTTGATCGCGTACACGCCACTCTGGATGCAGAAGTAGATGAAGCCAAAGGTCCAGATAAGCGGGTTGGTCAACACGGCGAGCACGCCATCGCCCGTGGTTTTCGGCTTACCCGCAGCGTCGGCTTCGAGGTCGTGGGCGATCAGCTGGCGTTCGGCCGGGCTCAGCCAGGCGGCTTTCTGGTAACCGTCGCTGAGCAGGAACACCGCCAGCACACCCAAGGCAACGGTGGGCAGGCCCTGGATCAGGAACATCCATTGCCAGCCGGCCAGGCCGTGCTGGCCAGCGGCGAAGTGCTGGAGGATCCAGCCGGAGAACGGCCCGCCGAGCAGGCCCGACACCGGGATTGCCGACATGAACAGGGCCATGATGCGGCCGCGACGGGCGGCCGGGAACCAGCGCGAAAGGTACAGCACCACGCCCGGAAAGAAGCCGGCTTCGGCAGCGCCGGTAAGCAGCCGCAGGGCGTAGAACTCGATGGGGGTTGTGACGAACAGCAGGCAGGTGGAGAGGCTGCCCCAGGCAATCATCATCAGCGCAATCCAGCGCCGCGGGCCGAAGCGGTTAAGTGCCAGGTTGCTCGGCAGGCCGCAGAGCACGTAACCGATGAAGAAGATGCCGGCACCAAGGCCGTACACCGTTTCGCTGAATTTCAGGGCGTCGAGCATCTGCAGCTTGGCAAAGCCGACGTTGACGCGGTCCAGGTAGTTGAACAGGTAGCAGATGAAAATGAACGGAATCAGCCGCAGGGTGATGCGCCGGTACAACGCGTTGCGGGTGGTGTCCGAGCCTTGGTCAGGGGCGGGGCTGTGTGCCATGATCGGGTTCTCTTTTGTTATGGTTTTTGCCGCGTCGCCTGTTCCGGCGCTCGCCCTGACGAGTCTCGGGGACTGCGGCTAGCCTGTCTTTGTGCTTTTGCACAGCGCTCGGCCCGGGCTGCTGTGCCCGAGCCCAAAAGCCTAACACCTAAAGGACCACGCAATGTTCGAACTCGACCATGACCTGGCACAGGATATCGTTGACCGGGCCATGGCCATTCTGCCGTGCAACGTCAATGTCATGGACAGCCAGGGCTTGATCCTGGGCAGCGGCGAGCCGGAGCGCATCAACACCCGTCACGAGGGGGCGCAACTGGTTTTGGCCAATGGCCGGATCGTCGAACTGGACACTGACGCGGCCAAGTGCCTGAAGGGTGTGCAGCCCGGGGTGAACCTGCCACTGATGCTTGATGGCCGGCTGATGGGTGTACTGGGCCTGACCGGGGACCCGCAGCAGGTGCGCACCTATGGTGAGCTGGTACGCATGACTGCCGAGATGCTGCTGGCCCAGCGCCATCTACAGGCCGACCAGCAATGGCGACGGCAGCGCTGTGATGATTTGCTGGCACTGTTGCTGGGCGGCAGCGGTGATTCACCTCGGCTGCTCGACGAAGCCCGGCAATTGGGCCTCAAGCCTCAGCTGCCGCGGGTACCTTGCCTGTTTGAACTGGCCTCGGGGCCACCCGCCGAGGCGTTGTCGGCGTGGTTGATGAGCCGGTACCCGGACAGCTGGTGTGTCAGCCCGGCACGCCAGTCATTGCTGTGGTGCCGGCCGGCCAGCGTGGCACTGGATGAACCGCGCCTGCTGGAGCGCCTGCAACGTCACGGTTGGGACGTGGAGCGGCTGGCCTTGGGCAGTGCCGCGCAGAGCCTGGAGCAGTTGCGCCGGGGTTACCGCCGGGTACGCGATTTGCTGGCCTATGGCCGCGAGGTATTGCCTGCCGAACGCTTGCTCAGCCTGCAGCGCTGCCGGCTGCCGGCGCTGCTGTGGCGCCACCGCAATGATGATGCGCTGGATGAGCTGCTGGAGCCGCTGCAGCGCATTCGCGCCAGGGACAACAGCGGCCAGCTGCTCACCACCCTGCGCGCCTGGTGTGCCCATGACGGCCAGAGCCAGGCCTGTGCCGATGCCCTGGGCATCCACCGCAACAGCCTGCGCTATCGCCTGGAGCGGATTGCCGAACTGGGCGAGGTCGACCCGCTACGCATGGAAGGGATGCTTAGCTTGTATCTAGGGTTACAGCTGTTGCCAGCAGCCTGAAGTATTCACCTGCACTGGCCCTATCGCCGGCAAGCCAGCTCCCACAGGATGCATGCTGCCCTCAGGGCTGTGTCGCATCTGTGGGAGCTGGCTTGCCGGCGATAGGGCCAGTGCAGGCAAGAAGGCATCCGCCCAAACAACCCGTCCGGCGTTTTGTGCATTTGACTGAGGCCCCGTTGGCGAACAGCTGTCAGCATGCCGCTCATCAGGACAGGAGAATCCCCATGAAGATCGTCATTGCCCCCGACTCGTTCAAGGACAGCCTCGACGCTGCCGGTGTCGCCCGCGCTATCGCCGTGGGCCTGCGCGAGGCGTGGCCGGACGCTGAACTGGTCGAGTGCCCGATGGCCGACGGCGGCGAAGGCACCATGGAGGCGATCCTTGCCGCCAGCCACGGCGAATTGCGCCGCCAGACCGTGCGCGGGCCGCTGGGGCAGAGCGTGGAGGCCGGGTGGGGCTGGTTGCCACAAAGCCGTACGGCAATCATCGAAATGGCCCAGGCCAGTGGCCTGCAACTGGTACCGACCGGCCAGCGCGACGCTTGCCGCAGCAGCACCTGGGGCACAGGCGAGCTGATTGCAGCCGCCTTGGCCGCCGGTGCGCAGCGGGTAGTACTGGCCATCGGTGGCAGCGCCACCAACGATGCCGGCAGCGGCATGTTGCGCGCACTTGGCCTGCGCCTGCTGGACGCTGACGGGCAAGCGCTGGAGGAGGGCGGCCTGGCCCTGGCCAAGCTGGCCCGCATCGACGCCAGCGACCTCGACCCACGGCTCGCCGAAGTGCAATTTGAAGTGGCGGCTGACGTCGACAACCCGCTGTGTGGCGCCAATGGTGCTTCGGCGATCTTCGGCCCGCAGAAGGGGGCCAACCCGCAGCAAGTGCAGGCGCTGGACCAGGCACTGGGGCATTTTGCCGATATCTGTGCACAGGTGCTGGCTAAGGATGTGCGCGACTACCCAGGTTGCGGCGCTGCCGGTGGCATGGGCTTCGCTGCCCGGGCCTTCATGGGCGCACAGTTCCGCCCTGGGGTGGAGGTAGTGGCCGAGTTGGCCGGCCTCGATGAATTGGTGCAGGGGGCAGATCTGGTGGTGACTGGTGAAGGCCGTTTCGATGCCCAGACACTGCGTGGCAAGACACCGATGGGTGTGGCCCGGGTAGCCAAGCGTCATGGCGTGCCGGTGGTGGTGCTGGCCGGGACCTTGGGTGAGGGTTATCAGCAGTTGTATGCCCATGGGGTCGATGCTGCATTTGCGTTGGCCAGCGGGCCGATGAGCCTGCAGCAGGCTTGTGCCAATGCTGCGCAGTTGCTGCAGGCGCGGGCTTGTGACATTGGTCGGCTGTGGTGCGTTGCAAAGCGAGCCTGAACATCGTGTAGGAGCGGACTTGTGTCGCGAAAGGGCTGCGTAGCAGACCCAGGCGTATTGGCGTCAATGCAGAAATCCAGGGGCTGCTATGCAACCTTTTTGCGACACAAGGCCGCTCTTACAAAAGCTTCACTCCTGCGTCTCGAACATGGCAATGAAGTTGGCCAGTGCTGGCGAAGCGTTCTGGGCGTTCCATTTCATGTACAGGCCGATCCCGGGTGCGGGTTGCTTATCGATCGGCCGGATCGGGCAAAACTGCACCCGCTCACGCGCAGTGGAACCGACGAACGAGGCCGGCACCAGGGCCACGCCAAAACCGCATGCCACCAGGCCCAGCAAAGTGTGAATCTGCGCAGCTTCCTGCACCACCCGGGGGTAAAAACCCGCCGCCTCACACAGCGCAAGCAACTGCGCGTGATAGCCACCGCCCAAGGCTTGCGGGGTGAATACGAAATCCTCATCGGCAAACTCGCGCAGGTCGACTTCCCCCTGTTGCGCTTTCGCGTGGCTGGCGGGCAAGGCCATGACGATCTGTTCATCAAGCAACAACCGTGCTTCAAGGGTGCCAGCCGGCAGCGGCAGCCTGCGCATGAAACCGATATCTGCCTCACCGGCCAGCAAAGCCTTGGCCTGTGACGCCGATGGCATCTCGCGGATGGTTAACTGCACGTTCGGATAAGTCTCGCGAAAACGGCGCAAGCTGCTGAGCAGCGAATCGTAATAGGCGATGGAAATGGCCGTGATGGTCAGCTTGCCGCTGACCCCCGCAGACACACTGCGGGCGTACTCGATCCCCTGTTCCAGCTCAGCCAGCGTGCGGTAGGCCGTGTCGAGAAACGTCGCACCCGCTGCGGTCAGGCGCACCCCGCGCTTGTTGCGCAGCAGCAGGCTGAAGCCCAGTTTTTCTTCAAGGCGGTTGATCGCCTGGCTCAGCGGTGGTTGCGCCATGTGCAGGCGCTCGGCGGCCTTGTGAAAGTGCAATTCTTCGGCCACAGCGATGAACTGCCTGAGCAAACGTGTTTCGATCATCCACTATTCCTGCAGCGTGGCTACTCGTCGGTGATATCCATGAGATATCAAAGGTGCATGCTTTTAATATTAAGTCATAGATTTGTTTGTTGATATCGTAAAAAGGAGAATTGAAGGTAGCCAGAAATGCCCGTTACAGACCCTTTTCACAATAAAGTTGCGGTCATCACCGGTGCCGCACAAGGCCTGGGCCTGGCCTATGCCATGGCGTTGGCCGAACGTGGTGCGCAGGTCGTCATCAGCGACCTGGGCACCGACCGATCGGGGCAAGGGCAGGACGCTTCGACACTCGAACACGCACTGACGGCCATGCGTGGCAAAGGCTTTGCGGTGGTTGGGCACGCCGGGCAACTGGAGGACGAGGGTGCCTGCAAGCAACTGGTCGAGTTGGCCATCGAGCAGTTTGGCGCGCTGGATATCCTCATCCACAATGCCGGCTGGGTCGATTACCAGCGCATCGAAGATCATGAATCCGCCTTCCTGCAACGCGCGCTGGGCATCAATGTGCATGCGCCCGTGTGGCTGGCCAAGCATGCCTGGCCCCACCTCAAGCGCTCCGCAGCGCCACGGGTAGTGCTGACCACCTCGGACCGTGCCATGTACCAGCGCTATGCGCAGCCTGGGCTGGTGGCCTATGCCGCCGGCAAGATGGCCCAGGTCGGCATCATGAACGCCCTGAGCATGGAGGGCCAGGAGCACGGCATCCTGGTCAATGCCATATCGCCGGTGGCCAAGACCCGCATGTGGGGCATCAGCCAACCGCCAGAAGAGCTGAAGCCCGAGTGGGTTACGCCTGGCGTGCTGTACCTGGCCAGTGCCCTGTGCCATGACACCGGCTACATCTTGCGCGCCAGCAACGGCCAGTTCACCGCCACCCGCTTCAACGAAAACAGCGGCGTCAGCTACCCCCGTGACCTGGGCCGTGTGCAGGCCGCCGACCTGGCCGAAGTGGCCGAGCGCTGGAACCGCATCAAGGAATGCAACTACGTGCCGGTCAAAGTCGCCAACACGCGCGCGGACCTGGGTGAAAGCCTGGTCTGGGATGAGCGCAGCGGCGCGTTGTACTTCGTCGATATTTCTGGCGGGCGCATCAACTGCCTGACGCCGGATGGCGAAGTTCACAGCCTTTACGCGTCAGCCGCGCGCATTGGCGCCTTGGCGCTGACCGACCGGGGCAACCTGATTTTCACAGAAGATGCCAGCGTGGCCATCTTCGATGTGCCGGCGCGCAAGGTGCTCCAGCATTCTGCATCTGTCCACCCGCGTTCAACCTACCGCTTCAACGACGGCGCTTGCGACCCGCAAGGACGCTTCGTTACCGGGCTGATGGACGAAGCCTTGAGCGGCAATACCGGGGCGCTGTTCCGCTTCGACGGGCAGTTGAACGACCAGGTGATCCACGACGACATGGCCTTGCCCACCGGGCTTGCCTGGTCGCAGGACGGCCATACGGTGTACTTCGTCGATTCGGCGGCGCGCGCCATCTACCGCGCCGAGTACCTCGTCGAAGGCCGACTGGGTGCGGTGACGCTGTTTGCCGAAACCCCCGCCGAACTGGGGCGGCCGGATGGCTTGGCGCTGGACCGCGAAGGCGGGCTGTGGGTGTGCCAGTACCATGGCAGCTGTCTGCTGCGTTACGACCGCCACGGCCACCTGACCGACCAGGTGTTGATGCCGGTACCGTGCCCCACCAGTTGCTGCTTTGGTGGGCCGGGTTGGAACACCTTGTACATCAGCACCGCGCGCTTCGACATGAGCCCTGAAGAGCTGCACCATTACCCCGATGCTGGCGACCTGTATGCCATCCGCCCGGAAACTGGCGGCGTTGCCAGGCACAGCTTCAAGGAATAAGCCGTTGCATCTGGCTGGCCGGTAAAACGGCCAATTCGCCAAAGCGCTGTGCCGAATCGATATAGCGCAAGGCCGACTTGGCGTCTTTCCAACCCACGTAGCTCATCAGCGATTTCAGTTCCCAGCCATTGGCGGTTGCCCAGGTGGCGAAGCCACGCCGTAGCGAATGGCCGGTATACAGCGCCGCCGGTACCCCGGCACGCTCCAGCATGCGCCGCAGCAGGCCGACCAGGCTGTTGCTGTTGAGCGCGCTGTCACCGAGGTTGCCCCAGCGGTCGAGCTTGCGGAACACCGGCCCATGGGCAATGCCGGCAACCTCCAGCCATTGCAGGTAGGCCGTGACCGGGCACAAGGCTTTCAGCGCAGGGGTGCGATGTTGCACGCCCAGGGCTTCTCGGTCGCCCTTGCTGCGCGGCAGGAACAACGTGATACCGACACCCGCTTCGGCCTTGATATGTTCGATGCGCAGGCGCGCCAGTTCATCACCACGAAAGCCACGCCAGAAACCCAGCAACAGCAGCGCACTGTCACGGCGGGCCCGGCGCAGGGCGGCCAGGTCGTGATGTTCACGTGCCTGGCGGGCCTCCTCTTCAAAACAGGTCACCGCAGTTTGCAGGTGCTGCAACAACAGCGGGGCTGCCTGCTTGGGCGGCGTCGGGTGCAGGGTGCGGATACCGCGGAGCACCTGCCGCACCAGGGGCGCCTTGGTCGGGTCGGGGAAGCCTTGGGCGACGTGCCATTGGCTGAGCGCAGCCAGGCGCTGGCGCAGGGTGCTGACGGCATGCTGGTCGGCGTGGTCGGCCAGGTAGCGGGCAATGCTCTCGGCAGTGGCCGGGAGAAAACCGCCCCAGTGGGTTTCGAAGTGCTCGATGGCAGCCTGGTAGCTGCGCCGGGTGTTGTCACGGGTGGCGGCGCGAAGGTAGCGCTCGATATCGGTCATGGTACGGGTGTCGATGGGTAATGGGCACACCATAAACCGAATCAAGGGATATTGCATGCCAGCGCGGTCTCTGTAGAGCGGCCTTGTGTCGCGATGGCGCGCGAATCGGGCCCAGGTTGTCAGCTGGGGGGCAGTGGGGCAGCGCCAGTGTTCGCATTACACGCATGCTTTCTCCTCGACACCATTGAACGGCGGGTACTCGCGTAACTGCGCCGGCGACAGTGGCCGACTGAAGTGGTAGCCCTGGGCGATATCACAACCGGCAAGCTTCAGGCACACCACCTGTTCGCGGGTTTCCACGCCTTCGGCAACCACTTCCAGGCCCAGGCGCTTTGCCAGGATGATGGTGGAGGACACGATCGGGCTGTCATCAGGGCTGTTGGACAGCGGGGCGATCAGCGAGCGGTCGATCTTCAGCTTGCTCAATGGCAGCGAATGCAGATGGGCGAAGCCGGCGTAGCCACGGCCGAAATCATCCAGGCTGATGCCCAGGCCAGCGCCGCGCAGGGTATGCAGGTGCTCCACGGCCGTGCCTTCGGGGTCGAGGATGGTGGTTTCGGTAATTTCCAGCTCCAGCCGCTGCGGGGCGATGGCATACCTTTGCAGTTCGTTCAGCAGCCGCATGGCGAAGTCCCCTTGGCGCAGTTGCAGGGCGGATACATTCACGGCCAACCGCGTTTCCCGGCCCTGCACGTCCCAGCCGGCCAAGGCTTCACAGGCCAGGCGCAACACCTCCCAGCCCAGATCGACAATGAAGCCGCTGCGCTCTGCCAGGTCGATGAAGCGGTCCGGGTACAGCAGGCCGAACTCGGGGTGGTCCCAGCGCACCAGCGCTTCGTAGCCCAGTACCTGCTGAGTGTCGAGGCGGATCTGCGGCTGGTAGTGCAGCACGAACTGGCGCTCGGCCAAGGCGCTGCCGAACGCCTGTTCAAGGGTAAAGGCCTGGATGTCGGCCAGGTTCAGCGAGGGGTCGAAGAAGCGGTACTGGGCCCGGCCGGCCTGCTTGGCCGAATACATTGCGGCATCGGCACTGCGGATCAGGCTGTCGATGTCCTGGCCGTCGCGCGGGCAGATGCTCACGCCCACACTCGGGCTGGTGTTGACCTCCTGGCCGTCAAGGGCATAGGTGGCCGACAAGCGTTGGACCAGTTCACGGACCCAGGCATTGATCTGGTCTTCGCTGCGCTCGCCCGCCAGCAGCACCACGAATTCGTCGCCGCCAAAGCGCGAAGCCTCGTCACCGAGCTCCAGCAAACGCTGGATGCGGCCGGCTACGGCCTGCAGCAGCAGGTCGCCGATCTTGTGCCCGAGCGAATCGTTGATCGACTTGAAGCGGTCCATGTCGATGAACAGAATCGCCATCAACCGGCGCTTGCCACGCTGGCGGGTCAGCGCCTGGGCGGCCACCTCGACGAACTGGCGGCGGTTGTGCAGCCCGCTGAGGTGATCGGTGGCGGCGGCATGGCTGCTGCGCCGGTGTTCGTCCTCAAGGCGGCCGATAAGCTGCTGATTGACCTGCTGGGCATGTTCCAGGGCGCTGAAGGCCTCTTGCCGCTTGCGCAGCAGACGCAAGGTCCACAGCAGGCTGGCGATGATCATCAGCGTCATGCTCAGGTTCAACCAGAATTGCCGGGAATAGGCCAGGGTCGAAGGCGCGAGGATTTCATCCTGGCGCTGGCTGACCACTACGCTGAACCCGCGCTCTGGCACATGTCGGTACAGGCTCTGGTACGCGTCGCCGGCCGCGTATTGGGTCAGCATGCCCGCGTCGCTGCCGGTATCCGGCAGTTCAGGCTGCAACCCGTCGCCGGCCACCACCACGCCGCTGGTATCTATGCGCAGCCGCTCCAGCCCGTCATCCTGCAGCAGGCGCACCAGCCCGCTGCTGCCCAGGTCGATATGCTGGAACAGTACCGCGAGGTAGCCGATGTCCAGTTGCACCACCAGGATGTTTTCGATTTCGCGGCCTGGCAGGTCGGTCAACGGCAGCAGAAACGGCAGGCGCCAGTTGGGCAGGGCGGCCTGCTGGTCCGCCGCCTGCACGCTGGGCAGAAAGGGCTTGAAACCATAGCGGGCAACGTGCCGTTGCAGCTGGCGTAACCAGTCATCGGGCAGTGCGGAAGTTTCGTCGGTATGGCTGGCTGACAACAGCCGGCCTTTTCGGTCGTACAGGCTCATGCGTTTGAACACCGGGTCCTCGGCCAGTATCCGCGCCAGGCTGAAGTTGCCCTGGCGTAGCACCTTCATGTCGTCCTGGGTGACCCGGCCAACGGCCTGGGCGCGGTCGACCAGCTGGCGCAGGCTTTCACCGACGATGCTGGCGAGGTTCAGGTGCTCGGCGGCCTTGGCCGACAACGCGTCCTGGCGGGCGGCGGCTTTCTGCGTGATGTGCAGCCCCCAGAGAAAGGCCAGGGTGGCCGCACAGAGCATCAGGATCAGCAGTCGCAGGAGGCTGGCGGATGAAAGCGAACGGCGTATCACTGCTGACAGTTCCCGACCCTGGGTGATGCTCAAAAAATACGACAAGGAGATGACAGGCTGATGACTAATGGCTAATCGCCTCTAAGGGTTTTCCCTATTCGCGAAGGGTGTTTGCAGGCGCGCGGTTTCTTCCTCGATATAGCTCATCAATGCGCTGACTTCGGCATCGCCCAAGCGCATGTTGGGCATGGCCAGGCGGTTGTATTGCTCATACAGCAGCATGGCCAGCGGGTCTTTCTCGGCCAGCATCTGGTCGGGCTCCTTCAGCCAGCGGGTCAGCCAGCTGGCGTCACGCTGGCGGGTTACGCCCAGGAGGTCGGGGCCGATACCTGGCTGGCCTGGCTCGATGTTGCCCAAGGTATGGCAGGAAGAACAACGCGTACGGAAAATCTGCTCGCCACTGCTGGGCGAACGTATCTCGGGGGCCTGGGCATAATCATTGTTCATGGCGCTGGCCTGCTTCCAGTTGTGCAAGCTGTTGCCCAGCCGGTCAGCGAGGATGTACGGGCTTTCGAAAGGCGAGGCCTTCATCCAGCGACCGGTGGCCTGGTTGCCGATGATAAGGCTCAGGTTGTGGTCTTTGGAGCGGCCGTTTTCCAGGCCGTCTATCCACAAACCCAGGCTACGGCGCAATTGCTCGATGTCGTCGGGCTCGCCGGTGAGCAGCGTCCAGCCAGGGCCGATGCCGAACTTTTCGGCGTAGCGTTTCAGGGTGGCGGGGGTGTCGTTGTAGGGGTCGATGCTGATGGAGTAGAGGAATATGTCCTTGCCAACCCGGTCACCCAGAATCTTTTGCACCTGGCGCAACCGCGCGGTTTCCACCGGGCATGAGTCAGTGCAGCCGGTGAAGATGAAGTTGATGGCGACCACCTTGTCCTTGATCAGGTCGTCGAAGAAATGCAGCTTCTCGCCGTCCTGGGTGAGCAGGGGGATGTTGGGAAAGTAGTCAGCGCCCCATGGGCTTGCGGTTTTTTCGGCCACAGGTTGTTGCGGCTGCAGTGGCCAGAACGGGATGCTGGCGGCAAATACCGCGAGTACCAGCAGGAAACGCCATGAGCCAGGCATGATAGGGTCCTCGATGGTGTGCAGCCCTTCGCGGGCACGCCCGCTCCCACAGAAACTTCACAGAGCCGCAGCTGCGTGATTTCTGTGGGAGCGGTGCACTCACTGATATTTCACTGGCGCAGTCACCGTCTGGCCCAACGCCGACTTCACAGTGACCGTCGCTGGCGTGGCCGGACCGAAGCCGGTGGTGGTGACCGATACCCGCCAACGGGCGCCCGTGGTTGCAGCTGTCAGCGTGGCGTTCCCCAGGCTTACCGGGCCGCCGGTGGTTGCCGCTGTCACGCTGATGCTGTTCCCCGTGGCCACCGTGGTGGTCCCTTGCACATCCCAGGTGAAGCGGTTGCCGCTGCGCACCTGCACTGTGGCACTGGTGACCTGGATCTGGTCGACCGCTGCCGCTGCGGTTACGGCGATGCTGACCGTGGCCGGGGTCACCGACTCGGCACCCTTGGCATCACGCGCCGTATAGTTGAAGCTGGCAGTGAACGGTGTGGCGACCGTGGCGGGTGGGGTGTAGGTCACCGTGGTGCCGTCGGTGCTGACGGTACCCTGGCCGGAGTCTGGCTGGCTGAGGCCGGTCACGGTCAGCGGCACGTTGCCGTCCGGGTCGGTGTCGTTGGCCAGCACGTTCAGGGTGATCGGCTTGCCAGCGGTAGTGGCTGCACTGTCATTGGCCGCGACGGGTGGCTTGTTGGCCGGGTCGTCGTTGTCGTCATGGCCTTTGGTACGGAAGGTCGGCAGGCCCACCGAAGCCATGTATTGCACGCCATCCCATCCTGGCAGCGGGGTCGGCATCACCTGGAACTGCCCCGGGTGCTCGATGTCCCAGCGCAGCAGCATCGACGAGTCCTCGTGCTGGGTGTTGTGGCAGTGCTCCATGTAGGTGCCGGCGAACTCGCGGAAGCGGATGGCCATTTCCACCTCTTCCGAAGAGTCGGCATCCGGCCCGATGCGGTACACGTCTTTACGCGCCCATTTTTCCCACTCTGGTGGGGCCTTGCCGTCGCGGCTGAGAATCACGCCCTCCTCGAAGTGCACGTGTACCGGGTGGCTCCAGCCATTGCCGCCGTTGACGATTTTCCACACTTCCAGGGTGCCGTCGCCGCTGAAACCACCGTCGGTGGACTGGTTGGCCAGTTGCGGCGCCGCACTGATGCGTCGTGGGTCCATGCTGTAGCCGAAAGCGCCGTCGGTCTTGATGGTCCACGGCTTGGTGTCGGTGCCGTCGGAGCGGCCAAAGATGAACTCGCGGTGGCGGGCGTTCTTTATCTTGGCCTGGTCGGTGGCCGAGTCGCGGTCAATTGGCAGCGGCAGCATTTTCAGGCCTGCGGCCTTGCCTGGCTTGGCCGGTTCATAGGCCACCGGGTCCATGCTCACGTCCTGGCCGGTGTAGGGCTGCACCAGCAGTTGCAGGAACTTGCCGACTGCGGGGTCGCCGTTGTCCCACTGCGGGCCTTTGCTGGTCTGCTTGATCACCGCCTTGTATTTCCCCGACAGCACGTCGGCCAGCGCAATGGTACCTTCCGGGCCCTTGCCGGTGCGGTGCTCCTCCAGGTTGACGAAGTACAGCTTGTCGCCCGCCTTGATGCCGTTCTTGGCGAAGTTGATGATGATGTCGTAGCGCTCGGCGATACCTTGCAGCGGAAGGATGCCGTTGTTGTCCTGCAGGTTGCCGTCGCCGTTGAGGTCCATGGTGCCGTCGAATGGGACGGCGTGCTCCATGATGTTGCCGTCGTTGGCGATCATGTGGAACGGCACCCGCGCATACGACAGGTTGGAACCGGACGGGCCTTTGAACTCACCGCTGGTACCGGCAATTTCCCGCACCACGGCAAACTTGAAGTAGCGCGATACCGAGCCGTTGAGGATACGGAAGCGGTAGCTGCGCGCACGCACCTTGAGCCTGGGCTGGTACTGCCAGTTGACCAGGATCTGGTCACCGAGGAAGCCGTCGGTGTTGAACGGGTTGAACCACAGCTGGCCGTTGGCATCCCACGCCTTGTCGGCGATCACCAGGTTGACGTCGTAGTCGCGGTTACCCCATGGCATGCCCGAGCCGCTGGGGAAACGCAGGTTTACGCCATCCTGCAGGGCCTCGTTACCGCGGTCCAGGGCGCTGTAGTAGTTCATCATCACGGCGTTGCCCTTGTAGACGTTCTGCGCCGTGAAATCCATCATGTGGTCGTGGAACCAGTGGGTGCTCATGGTTTCACGCCAGTCACCGCGGATCTTGATACTGCCGTTCTGGCAGGTTTTAAGGCCCGGCGTGCCGTCGTTGACGAACAGGGTTTCACCCGGTGAGCAGGGGAAGGCGGCACGCGGGTCCTGGGCACGGGTGTTGATGGTGTCGTACCCGGCCAGTTGCACTGGCCAACGGTAGTCGTAGTACTGGCCCGGGAAGAAGTAGGCATTGGCAAAGCCATCGCTCTCGGCCGGGGAGTGGCCATTGTGCTCGTGGGTGGAGATGGTGTGCAGGCCAAAGCCGCCGTTGGCCGAGGGGTCGATCGGCAGGGCGTTGTAATGGCGCATCAGGATCGGCTGGCCGTAGCGCACCATCAACAGTTTAGGCGGGAAGGTGCCGTCGAAAGTCCACAGTGACTTGTGGTTCTGCAAGGGCATGTTCGGATGGAAGCGCGTATCGATGCCTTTAGTGGTGCCCAGCGTGGTCGGGATGTCGGAGGTCTGGTAGTACAGGCCGCCGGGTGCGAACTCGCCATACGCATAGTTGTGCAGTTGCTTGCGGTCACGCAGGCCGAGGTTGATCCGCGCACCGGCCTGCGCAGTCTTGAACGCCGCCTGTGGGTAGAACTCGTTCCAGCGCTGGTGCGACCAGCCTTTTCCTGGTGGCCGGCCTTCAGCAGGCGAACCAACCGGCTGGCGGTTGAGGAACATCTCGATCTGCGCCTTCCATGGGTTGCGGTCCAGCACGTTGGAGTACTGGGTCGGGAAGGGGTACAGGCCGGGTTGCTTGAGGAACGCTTCAAGTGCGGTGCCACTTGGCCCGCTGCGCGCCACTACGTTGGGGTCTTGCGCGGGGGCCGCGCCGAGGGTGGGGACCGGGAAGGTCAGCTCTGGCGCCGGCGTGGTCGGGTCGAGCTTCTCTGGTCCGAACTCTTCGAACATCAACAGTTGCTGAGTGAAGGGTTGCGCACCGAATAATGGGCTGGGTTTGCCGTTGGTGGGGTACCTGTCCGAGGTTTGCAAAGCGGGCGGCAGCACGTTGTCGATCCGCACTGTATTGCGGTCGCCGTACGCACCATTGATCAGCTCCAGTGAGCCTTGGTTGGCCTCTGGCAAAGTGTTCAGGTTGAGCAAGGCCGGGGTCGGGTCAGCCGGCTGGTCGGTATAGGCTGATGGGTCGGTCGGTGGCGGCTGGCTGTTGTCGTCCAGGGGGGAGGCCATGGCCGTGATCAGTCCGAGGCTGAGCATCAGCGCAGTGACCGAAGATAGCTGGAATGAGTGCCTGGTAGGGTGGATCACGGCAGATATTTTCATTGCCTTGTGCCTCGCTCGCGGCTGTATGGCTTATAGCCATCAATGGCGTTTTGCCCGGTAAAAGGCCTTGAGCAACGGCTGTGCCAACAAAAGTTTCAGTAATGCTTTGTTAAACAAATCCTTGTGGCGCCTGATGTGCGCTAAATGACGGGGCGTCAAGAATGGGTCTAACTCCCCACAAGCGGGGGCCAATGCCCACTATTTGGGTGGATTGGGACGTGACAGCCCCGACCTGCTGGGGTATACCTGTTCGCCACCAAGGGGAGCCCGGCAAAGGGCTGAGAAACCGCTGCAAGCAGCAGCGCGGTGACCCTTCGAACCTGATCCGGATCATGCCGGCGAAGGGATGGGGCTTGTAACCTGCCTTTTTGCCGGCCTCACTGCGAGGCCCGTCCATGTCAACTGCCAAGGTCTCGCTGTCACCTTCATCAAGGACAGCAACATGACCGAACGTTTCAGCCACTCCCTGCGCCGCCAAAGCGAGCCGACCTGGTCGGCGGCCGTTGGCCACCGTTTCGTGACCCAATTGTGCGACGGCAGCCTGCCGGACCCGATCATGGTCGACTACCTGGTGCAGGACCATCGCTTTCTCGACAGTTTCCTGACCTTGCTGGGTGCGGCCATTGCCACCGCCGATACGTTCGACGCGCGCCTGCGCTTCGGCCGCTTTGCCGGGATGATTTCCAGCGATGAGAACACCTACTTCCTGCGTGCCTTCGAGGCCCTGGACGTGAGCCCCGCACAACGCAGCGCACCCGATGATACCGTGCCAACCGCAGGGTTCAAGGCGATCATGCGTGAAGCGGCAGCGACCCGCTCCTATGCAGCGGCGCTGGCAGTGCTCAACGTTGCCGAAGGCCTTTACCTCGACTGGGCGCTCAAGGCACCTAAGCCGATGCCGGATAATTTTGTCCATGCCGAGTGGATCACCCTGCACGACAACCCGGCATTCCAGGCCTTTGTTGCCTTCCTGCAGTCTGAGCTGGACCGTGTCGGCCCGCAGGAAGCCGCACTGGCAAGCGATTTCTACCAGCGCACCGTTGCGCTGGAACTGGCCTTCTTCGATGCCGTCTACCCGGAGGGCAAATGAGCATGGATATCTTCGAGCGCCTCAAGGCCGCAGCCACCCAACAGTGGCACAGCTACGTAGACCATGACTTTGTGCGGCAGATGGGCGAGGGCACGCTGAGCGAGGAAGCGTTCCGGACCTACCTGGTACAGGATTACCTGTTCCTCATCCAGTTCGCCCGCGCCTGGGCACTGGCGGCCTACAAGAGCCGGCGCCCGGCCGACATCCGCGCGGCGCAGGCCGGGTTGGCGGCGATTCTGGATGAAACCGACCTGCACTTGCGCCTGTGCGCGCGCTGGGGGCTGACCCAGGCGGATATCGAGGCCGCGCCAGAGCACCAGGCCACGGTGGCATACACCCGTTACGTGCTGGACTGTGGCGCCGCTGGCGACCTGTTGGAACTGCATGTGGCGCTGGCGCCTTGCGTGATCGGCTATGCGGAGATCGGCCGGACTTTGGCCGAGCGCATTGGCGACTTGAGCAACCACCCGTACCGCGAGTGGATTGGCGAGTATGCCGGTGAAGGCTACCAAGGGGTGGCGGCCGCAGCGCGCAAGCACCTGGATGAGCTGGCAGCGCGGAGCATGACCGAGCAGCGGTTTGCCGAGTTGGTGGGGATCTTTGGCCAGGCATCCAGCCTGGAGGCAGACTTCTGGCAGATGGGTTTGGACGGGGTGGCGTAGCCCCCTGGGGCTGCGCAGCAGCCCCAAAGTGCTTGGTCGACTGGGTGAATCCTACCCAGCCCAAGCCTGCTTTGGTGCATGAATGCCTCAAAATAAGTCGTTCAGCACACCTTCATAACGCCGAAATGCGACTTTAATGTTCACAGTGCACATCACCTTCTGGGCTGCCTGCCCGATTTGATTCCGGGTTTCGGCCCTCGAAAAAGCGGCCCGCATATTGCTCTCCCAGCTCCCAACTATCACCCGGAGCCCCGTGCAATGAGCTCACCCAGCGAATTTCCCCTCAGCGAAGCCCCGCAGTCTGCCCGCAAGGGCCTGCTGCCGATTGCCATGGTCTTGTTCAGCTTTACCTTTTTCACCGGCACGATGTTCGCCGGTGGCAAGCTGGGCATGGCTTTCAATTTTGTCGACATGTTGTGGGTGGCCACCGTCGGCAACAGCCTGCTGGCGATGTATGCCGCAGCGTTGGCATTCATCGCTTCGCGCAGCGGGCTGAATACCGTACTGATGGGGCGTTTCTGTTTCGGTGAGGCAGGTAGCCGGCTCTCGGACTTTCTGCTGGGTTTCGCTGAGCTGGGTTGGTACGCCTGGGGTACGGCCACGGTGGCCATCGTGCTGGTCAAGCTGTTGGGGTTGGCGGAAGGCTTCGGTTTACCGTTGATGGTGCTGTTCGGGCTGGGTTTCAGCATTACTGCCATCATCGGCTTCAAGGGGCTGGACGTGCTGTCGCGCGTGTCGGTGCCATTGATGTTCGTGCTGCTGTTGGTGTCGATGTACATCGCTACCCGCGATGCCGGTGGCTTTGCCGGGCTGGCTGCAGTAGTGCCGCACGAGACCATGACCTTTTCCGCAGCCGTGACCATGGTGTTCGGCACCTTCGCCAGTGGTGCCACCCAAGCCACCAACTGGACACGGCTGTCGCGTAGCGGCCGGGTGGCTGTGATCGCCAGCGTGGTGGCATTCTTGCTTGGCAACGGCCTGATGGTGGTGGCCGGTGCCTGGTGCGCGATGGTTTACCAGCAGGCCGATATTGTCGAAGTGATGATGCTGCAGGGCCTGTCGTTCGCGGCGGTAGTGATGCTGTGCCTGAACCTGTGGACCATTCAGGGGCCGACCATCTACAACGTGTCGGCGGCCGCCTGCCATTTGTTGCGCAGTGAGCGCCGGCGCACGGCAACGCTGGTGGCGGCCGGGGTCGGCATTGTGCTGGCGATTGGTGGCATGTACGAAATGCTGATCCCGTTCCTGGTGCTGCTGGGGTCGATCATTCCCCCGGTGGGCGGGGTGATCATGGCTGATTTCTGGTACCGACACCGCGGCCAATACCCGGCACTGGGCACCGCAAGCCTGCCACGCTACAACCTCACCGGGCTGTTTGCCTATGCCGTGGGCGCAGTACTGGCGTACGCCTCGCCCTGGGTCGCTCCGCTGGTGGGTATAGGCGCCTCGGCCCTGTGCTACATCGTCATGCTCGAACTGGGCGCACGCCGCCGGGCGCCGGGCCAGGCAGGTGTGGAGCCGTGAGCCTGGCGCTGGACGAGATCCTGCATTTGCCTGGCCTGCACGAGATGCGTGTGCTGGCCGGCGCACGTAACCTTCAGCGGCGGGTGCGCTGGCCGTATGTGGCGGAAAATGAAGGCATCGCTGAATGGGTAATGGGCGGTGAACTGGTGTTCGTTACCGGCATCAACCACCCGCGCGGTGAGGCCAACCTGTTGAGCCTGCTGGAAGACGGCGACGCCGTGGGCATCGCCGGCATGGTGATCCTCACCGGCGGCAGCTTTATCCAGAGCGTCCCGGCGTCTGTCATCGCACGAGCCGAGCAACTTGGTCTGCCGCTGATCGAGCAGCCCTACGCGCTGAAGATGGTGGTGGTTACCCACCTTATCGGTACGGCGTTGGTGCAGATGAGCCAGGTACGCCGCTCGCGTCACGATATCATTGGCCAGCTGCTCACTGGCGACTACCCGAGCCTGGCGATTGCCCGGCAGCGCGCAACGCACCTACAGCTGGCACTGGACGAGCCGCGTCGTTTGCTGGCTTTGCGCCTGGCGGGCGTGGACGGTTTGTTCGAGCGCCACGGGCTGGCCCACGGCGAGCGTACCTGGCAAGCTACCCGGCAGGCCCTGGAAGACCAGCTCGAAGCCTGGTGCCGCCAACGGCCAGGCAGCGTTACCGCGCAGCTGCCGGGTGATCTGTTCGTGTTGCTGCTGGCCGATACACACGACCTGCCCGAGACGTTGGCTGCGCTTTACCGGCAGCTGCAGGCCACGACGGGTGAACTGAGTTTGCACATGGGTTTGTCGAGCGTCGCCGACGATTGCGCGCACTATCGACAAGCCCTCAACGAGGCGCGTCAGGCCCTGGACGTCGCCCAGCACCTGCGCCCAGCCAACGGCTATTGCAACTTCAGCGAACTGGGCGTGCTGCGCCTGCTGCAAGGCATCGTCGACCGCTCGCTGATCGACGATTTCGTCAGCCGTACGCTTGGCCCGCTGATCGCCCCTGGCCGCAAGCAGGCCAATGCTCTGGTGCACACCCTCGACGCCTTGCTCATGGAAAACGGCAACGGCCTCAAGGCTGCACAGCGGCTAGGGCTGCACCGCAACACCATCAATCAGCGCATCCAGCGCATCGAACACCTGAGCGGGCAGTCCATTGATGACCCGCTTTTTCGCATGAATGCTTCGGTCGCCATGCTGGTATGGCGCATGAGCGAAGCCCACGGCAAGGAGTAACAGCATGAACATCATCAACGCACGGCTGCGCGGCAAGCCTGGCCTGTTCCGCATCGAACTGAACGACGAGCGCATTGCCGCCATCGTGCCGCAGGCCGAGGTGGTGGCGCCCGTTGCCGCCCATGACCTGGACGCAGGGCAAAACCTGGTGGTGGCGCCCTTTGTCGAGCCGCATATCCACCTCGACGCCACACTGACTGCCGGCGAACCCCGGTGGAACATGAGCGGTACCCTGTTCGAAGGCATCGAATGCTGGGCTGAGCGCAAGGAAATCACCACCCATGAAGACATCAAGATACGGGCGAAAAGGACCATCGGCATGCTGGTGGACCACGGAATCCAGTATGTGCGCACCCACGTCGATGTGACCGACCCGAAACTCACCGCGCTCAAGGCCATGGTCGAGGTGCGTGACGAAGTACGCGAGCTGGTCGACCTGCAGATTGTCGCCTTCCCGCAGGAGGGGATCGAGTCGTACGCCAACGGCCGGGCGCTGATGACCGAAGCGGTGGCCATCGGCGCCGATGTGGTCGGCGGCATTCCGCATTTCGAGAACACCCGCGACCAGGGCGTGTCGTCGGTGAAGTTTCTGATGGACCTGGCCGAGCGTACCGGTTGTCTGGTGGACGTGCACTGCGACGAGACCGATGACCCGCAATCACGTTTTCTTGAAGTGTTGGCCGAAGAGGCCCGGGTGCGCGGCATGGGTGCCCGGGTGACGGCCAGCCATACCGTGGCCATGGGCTCGTATGACAATGCCTACTGCTACAAGCTGTTCCGCCTGCTCAAGCTGTCGGGCATCAACTTCGTGTCGTGCCCGACCGAGAGCATTCACCTACAGGGGCGCTTTGACAACTACCCCAAACGCCGTGGCGTCACCCGTGTTGCCGAGATCGACCGTGCCGGGATGAACGTGTGCTTTGGCCAGGACTCCATCGTCGACCCGTGGTACCCGCTGGGCAACGGCAACATCCTGCGCATTCTTGAGGCCGGCCTGCACATCTGCCACATGCTCGGCTACGAAGACCTGCAGCGTTGCCTTGACCTGATCACCGATAACAGCGCCCGCACCTTGAACCTGGGCGAGCGCTACGGCATCGAGGTGGGGCGGCCGGCAAACCTGTTGCTGTTGTCGGCGCCTGACGATTACGAAATGGTGCGCACCCAGGGGCATGCACTGGTGTCGGTACGCAATGGCAAGGTGCTGATGCAGCGTACGCCGGCGCAGGTGCAGCGTCTGTTCTGACTTCGCTGTGGGTTCAGGTGCTCAGTGCAGCCAGGGCGCAGCTCGCAACTTGAGCATCCTGCACAGCCACGCCGGTCAGGTCTGCGAGGGTGATCTGGCCGTCGTGCTCGCGCCCAATGGCGTGGCCGGCCAACAGCGCACCCAACTCGATCAGCTGGTTCGCGTGTAGCTGACCGCTCTCGAGCGCGTGAGCCACTTCGCCGTACTGGCTGCACTGGGCGACCGAGTCGACGATGATGCGGTCTGCCCTGGCCACCAGTGCCGGGTCCAGCTCCTGCTTGCCGGGTGCATCGGCGCCGACGGCAGTGATATGCGTACCCGGTTGGACCCACTCGCTGTGCAGCAGCGCCTGGCGGGAAGGGGTGGTGCAGACAATCAGGTTTGCCGCGCCTGCGACCTCTGCCGCATCCCGTGTGGTGCGAACCTCAAAGCCCAGTTCACGGGCAAATGCTGCATAGGCCGCAAGCCCGTTTTCATGCCGGCCCCAGACAATGACCTGGCGGCAATGGGTAACGGCGCGCAGCTGTTCAAGCTGCATCTGCGCCTGCATGCCGGTGCCGAGGATGCCAATGGCCTTGACCTCGGCCGGTGCCAGCAGCCGGGCAGCGATACGCCCGGCCAGCGCGGTGCGCATGGCGGTCAGCCAGCCCTGGTCCTGCAGCAGTGCCAGCGGCTGCCCGGTGAGCGCCGAGAGCACCAGCATCAGGCCATCGTTGCTCGGCAGGCCCTTGGAAGGGTTGTCATAAAAACCGGTTGAAAGCTTGACGGTGAAGGTAGGGCTGCCTTCGATGTAGGCCGATTTCACGCAGCAGTCACCGTTCGCCGCTTGAAATGCGAAGGCCTGCACGGGCGGCACCTGGACCTTGCCGTTGGAGTAGGCGATGAAGCCTTCTTCCAGCAGGCTAACCGCCAGCTCCGGGTTGAAGCTGGCGGTGATCTGCGCCTTGCTGAAGACTTTCATTGCACGGCCTCGAGGAATTTTTCCAGCACGATGTTACGGCCGCACAGGATCACTGCGACACGTTTGCCCTGATAGCGCTCGGCGAGCTTTTGCATGCCGGCGACCGCAACCGCTGCAGCGCCTTCGATGATCCAGCGTTCAGTGCTGGCGATAACGCGCATGGCGGCGCGAATCTCGTCTTCGCTGACCAGTACGGTATCGGTGAGCAACGCTTGGCACAGCGGCAAGGTGACAGCGCCGGGCTCGACGCCGCCAGCTGTGCCGTCCGACAGCGTTTCGCGGGCGTCCACCTCGACAATCGCTCCGGCCTTGAGGGATTGCTCCAGTGCAGGGTCATTCGCCGGCCAGCAGCCGATTACCTCGGTACCCGGCTTGAGTACGCGCAGGGCGGCACCGATGCCGGCAATCATCCCGCCACCGCCGACGGCGACAAATACGGCGTCCAGGTCGGGTGCCTGCTCGAACAACTCCATGCCGATGGTGCCCTGGCCGGCAATGACTTGCAGGTCGTTGTAGGGGGACACGAACGGTACACCCTGAGCCTTGGCCTGCCTGGCTGCCTCCAGCTCTGCACTTAGCGGGTCCGTGGGCAGGCAGAGCACTTCGGCGCCTAGCGCCCGCATCGCCTCCAGTTTGTATGGCGAGGCGGAAGTGGCGGTGTAGACAGTCACTGGCACGCCAGCCGTTTTGCCGGCCAGTGCAAGTGCCTGCCCGTGGTTGCCGGAAGAGGCAGCGATTACCCCGCGCTTGCGTGCTTCGGTCGGCAGCAGGCGGATCTTGTTGCTGGCGCCACGGAACTTGAACGACCCCGTGTGCTGCAGGTGTTCGCATTTCAGCAAGACTTCGCAGCCGCTCAATGCCGACAACCGGGGGCTGTAGGTGAGTGGTGTAATGCAGACGGCGGGGCGCAGTGCGCTGTGTGCTTCCTTGATGGATTCGTAGAGTGCATCAAGGTAAAGGCTGTCGGCAAAGGTCGGTGAGGCTGTAGTGGCTGGCATGCTGTGCTCCGAATGGAATATTTGTCCACAGTAGAATAATTATCCATGCCAGACAAGTGTGCGAGCAGGCCCGCTTGGCGACCTCCTGTCGGTCAACTTCGCGCTGCTAGGGCTTCAGCTCTTTCAGGTACTTGTACACGGTGGCGCGGCCCATGCTCAGCACGTTGGCGACATAGTCAGCACCACTTCGCCCTTCGAACGCGCCTTCTGCGTGCAGTGCCTGCACGAGGCTGCGCTTGTCCTTCATCTGCAGTGTCTGCAGCGACAGGTTGCGTGCTTGCAGCCACGCGTGCAGGAAGGTGTTGATACGTTCCTGCCAATCGTTGCGGAACAACGAGTCAGGTTGCGGTACCAGCCGGCCCATCTGGAAGAACGCATCGAGCGCCACACGGGCTTGCTCCAGTACCGACACGTTCAGATTGATGCACATCAGGTGCTCGGCTTCGCCATCTGCGTTGCGCAGGACGGTACTGATGGAACGGACCTTCTGCCCATTCCAGTTGAGCTTCTCGTACGGGCCTAGGTTGGCGCCGTCAAGCACATCGCCCAATTCGTTATCGATCGCCGAGTCATCGCCCAGCTTGCGCTGGGAGAAGTTGTTGGCGATGTGCACCACCGTCTGGCTGCGCAGGTCATGGACGATGATTTCAGCGTGCGGGTACAGCAGCAGGGCGATGCTGTCGGCGATTGCCTTGTAGTTTTCCAGGTTCATTTTCTGTCGGTGATCAGTGCTGGACGCCCATGGTGGCGGCAAAGCGTAACCGGCACAAGGTCGTGCCCCTGCGCCTTCCGTACGGCTGCCAGCCTCGAAAACAACAACATTTTGCTTATCACATGCGATAAGCCGTGATTATTCCATATCAGGAACTGTTTGCAGGAGCGATTGGATATCGCCATAATTAGTACGTAATTACATGGTACATAACACAGTACAAAATCGTAGGAGCAAGCATGGCCCGGGGCGGTATCAACAAGGTGGTAGTGCAGCAGGCGCGTCAGGCGCTGATTGCCCGGGGCGAGAACCCCAGCATCGATGCCATACGTATCGAGCTGGGTAATACCGGCTCCAAGACCACCATTCACCGTTACCTGAAGGAGTTGAACGGCCAGCAGCCGGTGGCTTCCGAAGGCGGCGCCGCGCTGAGCGATGTGCTGAGCCGCCTGGTCGGGCAACTGGCAACCCAGTTGCAGGACGAGGCCGACCTGACGATTGAGCAGGCCGAAAGCACCTTCACTCAACAGCGGGAAACGCTTGAAGCGCAGCTGGAGATTGCCCAGCAGGCGCTGGCGGCAGCGCATCAGCAACACAAGATCGATGCAGCGGCATTGGCCGCCGAGACGGAAAAGCTGCTGTCCACACAAAGCACCCTGCAGGCCGAACAGCTGCGCAGTGCCAGCCTCAACCAGTCACTGGGCGAGATGCAGGTGCGTCTGGCCGACAAGGACGAACAGGTCAAATCGCTGGAAGACAAGCATCGCCATGCCCGCGATGCTCTGGAGCACTACCGCAATGCCAGCCGTGAGCAGCGCGAGCAGGAGCAGCGCCGCCACGAAGCGCAGTTGCAGCAGATGCAGGTGGAAGTGCGCCAGTTGCAGCAGGGCATGATCGTCAAGCAGGATGAACTGACCCGCCTGCACCGCGACAACGAGCGCTTGCTGGGCGAACACCGCCAGGCGGCCAGCGAGTGCCGGGCGCAGGACGAGTTGCTGGAGCAACGCGATGCGCAGATTCAGGGCTTGCGCACGATCCTGGCCCAGGCTCAGGGTGCCAGCGAAGAAATGCGTCGGCAGCTGGATGTGCAGGCGCAAAGCCTGGAGGCCAGACGAGACCTGTGCGCCGAACAAGCGCGGCAATTGCAGCGCTTTGAGGAACAGTTGAAGGAACGGGACCAGGCGCTGGCGCAATGTCGCGCACAGCTGGCACCCGTTGGAGATTAATCAAACTTTCCGTGGCTGGCGTGTTCTTCCTTTGACACTCACGGGAGAAAACACCATGCATGATTCTGAACCAGTACGCAAAGAGGGGCCTCACTCGACGGAGCAGTCGGATAAACCGGACGACCTTGGTTTCGACCCTGATTCCCCGGATGTTGACGACCCACAGGTGGACCCGCAAGGGCCGGCCAAGGCGCCCAGAGACATTGAGAAGGACAAGTGAGTGCGGCTGTGCCCAGCGCTCCAACAGCGCCCTGCTAGCTCATTGAGCTAGCAGGTTTGCCGTAATAGCGGCCTTATGGCCCGACGGGCGAGTTTTCAGGCTTCGGCTTTTCGCGCCGCTTCGACCCCCGACGCCGACAGCTTGATCGGGTAGTGCACGCTGATCTGGTGATCACTACCCACTACCACGCTGCCGTCGTGGATCAGGCCTGCTTCCTGCAGTGTCTTCAGCATGCCGGCCACCGCTTTCTCTCCGCGGTAGTTGTCCAGCACTTCCTTGCCTAGGCCTTCAGGGTGCGAATGCAGCAGGCGAGTAAGGACTTCGGTTTTCAATGCATCGTTACTCATGTCGAACCTCACTTGGCGTGCTTGGCCTGAAGCGCCTTGGCATGCTCCAGGTGCTGCTCGAGTTTGGGCAGGGTTTCACTGGCGAAGGCTTTCAGCTCGGCCTTGTCGGACGATGCGGCTTCTTTCTTGAACAGTTCCACCGCTTTTTCGTGCGCATCGACCTGGTTGTTGAGGTACGACTTGTCAAAGGATTCATCCCGCCATTCCAGGATCATTTTCTTGACCTTGTCGGTCATGGCTGCGTCATCCGGAACGGAAATGTCCAGCTTGCGGGCGATGTCGCCGAGTTTCTGGTTAGCCTGGGTGTGATCAGTGACCATTTGCTGGGCGAATGCCTTGATATCGGCATTCTGGCTTTTTTCCTTGGCCAGATTGCCGGTGACCACTTCGGCAATGCCGGCTTCGGTAGCCGCATCGACGAAGTCATCGGAACTCGCCGCCAGTGCATGCACCGATGCCAGGCCCAACACCATGGAGAAACCAACGCGCTTGATGAAGAGATTGCTCATGCTTCACTCCTTAAACCGTGGCGCGACCTCAGTGTCGCGTACGGTTGAGGGTGAGGGAGCGGTAAAGGTTTAATCTTTTTTGCCGGCGTTTTCGATGCGGGCGTTTGTCCTGGTGGGATGGCTGTGGCAATGGGCTGCGAAGCAGCCCCAACGCCTAACGCGCAACGCAGAGGCGCATTGCACAACGCCCTTCAAGGCCGTGAGCGCGCTCGCTGGCAAGAATGCCCTGAAGCCGTTCGCCTGACAGCCCCTCATCGATCACCTCAAACCCGAACCGTGCATAAAACGGCGCATTCCAGGGCACATCGACAAAGGTGGTCAACGTCAGCTCGCGCACACCGGCGCAGCGGGCAGCATTAACCACCTGCTGCAGCAATAGGCGCCCGACACCCCGCCCTTGGGCCTCCTGGCACACCGATATCTCATGAAGGTGCAGTGCCTGGCCCACAAGCCGGGCACACGCAAATCCCACAATACGCCCGGCAGGATCCTCAGCCACCCAGCTACCACCAGCCTCGACGAAAGCCCTGTGTGCAGCGCAATCCATCACATCACCCTGGGCCAGCCAGGCCAGTGCCGGCCAGCCGACAAATGCCTGGGCTGCGGAACGCTCGATGTCCGGCAGGAATTGAACATCGTGTTCAAGGGTAGGGCGGATAAGCATGAACCACTCCTGTCGTTCTAGTCCGCCGCCAACACCTGCGGCTGTAATTGCCAGCGCACCGAGCTTACGCCTTTTTCCAGGCTGACGCGGCTGACCAGCCGCTCCAGTTGCGCCGGCGCCTGCGCAGTGCCCAGCAGTTCGGCGCGCACTTCCAGGCGCGCAGGGGTGTCCAGGTCTTCGCTCTGCAGTGACTGCAAGCGCAGCTGCGGATCGCCCAGGCTATGCAGCATCAGGCTGCGCACCTGGATTTCGTCCTCGGCGCGGCAGACGATGCGCACTTCGAAGTGCTGTTCCACTTCGCTGGCCGGCACCACGTCCTGTCGGTCCAGGCGCTGGGCGATGTCACGTAACAGGATATTGGCGCATAGCACCACCAGGCTACCCAATGCTGCCTCCAGCAACAGCCCCAAGCTGCACAGCACGCCGACCGCAGCTGTGCACCACAAGGTGGCCGCGGTGTTCAGGCCGCGCACGTTGAAACCATCGCGCATGATCACACCGCCACCGAGAAAGCCGATGCCCGACACGACATAGGCGGCGACGCGCGACGCATCGGCAGGTGCCATGCCTGGCACCGCCTGGGTCATCAGCACGAACAGACAGGCACCGGTACTGACCAGCGCATTGGTGCGCAGCCCGGTCAGGCGTTGGCGCAATTGCCGTTCGGCGCCGATCAGTGCTCCGAGTAGCAGGGCAATGCTGACGCGCAGCAGAAATACTTTCCAATCCATAGCAAACCTCTTCCGCAGGCACACGCCCGCATGAACGCCATCAGTTGGCGTGGTTGAAAAACCAGAAAAATGCGCAGGACCACGAGGAGGGGAGAAGAAGCGGGGGTTACAGGAAACCACCGTCTTGCCAGAGCGGCCAGACAGTGCAGGACACTGCCGGGCTAGCGCGCCACGCGGGCCTGTCGCAAGCGACTGGGGCTACTGTCCAAGGCAGGTCTCCTGTTGAGGAAGGCAAAATTGCGTCGCGGACCATACGCCGCGTGGCAGAGCAGGTCAAGGGTGAAAACATGACGATGGCTTCATCCGTGGGTGGCCTGCAACCGGTCACGCCCGCATGGAAAAAAACCTGGGCAGCCGGTAACCTTGCGCCTCCCTTTGCCATCCACCGGACCGTTCCATGCTGTTCAATCTCGCCGTATTGTTCGGCACCCTGGTGGCCATGGAGGGCGCTGGCACGCTGGCTCACAAGTACATCATGCATGGCTGGGGCTGGTGGCTGCACCGCTCGCACCATGAGCCACACCTGGGCATGCTCGAAACCAACGACCTGTACCTGGTGGCGCTGGGGCTGATCGCCACAGCGCTGGTCGCCTTGGGCAAGAGTGGTTATGCCCCTTTGCAGTGGATTGGTGGCGGGGTGGCGGGGTACGGCATGTTGTATGTCGTGGCCCACGACGGGTTCTTTCACCGGCATTGGCCGCGCGCGCCGCGGCCGGTCAACCGTTACCTCAAGCGGCTGCACCGTGCGCACCAGTTGCACCACGCGGTGAAGGGGCGCACGGGGAGTGTGTCGTTCGGGTTTTTCTATGCGCCGCCGTTGAAGGTGTTGAAGCAGCAGCTTCGGCGCGAGCGCGGCCGGCAATAACGACCCGGGCGGTTGGCTCGCTCCTACAAAGGGCAGTGCAGGTCTGCACCATCAATTTGCGGTTTCACCCTCGGGCTGCGCGGCCACATGCCCGCGGCTCACCCACCAGCCAAACCCTGCTGCCGTGAAGAACATGATCAGGCTGTAAAGTGCCGCCGGCACCGCCATGGTCGGGTTGTTCAGCAATGACGGGCTCAGTGCCAAGGCAATCGCCAGCGTGCCGTTGTGAATACCAATCTCCATGCCGATGGCAATTGCCTGACGTTTGGGGATGTTCAACAGGCGCGGCACCCAGTAGCCCACGGCCAGGCTCAGCATGTTGAACAACAGCGCAGCAAGGCCCACCACCGGTGCGTACTCGACCACGGTCTGCCAATCCTTGGCCAGCGCCAGGACAATGGTAAAGGCCAGGAACAGTGCCGCCACCAGTTTCATAGGCTTCTGCATGCGTGTGGCAAACGCAGGGGCGTAACGGCGAATCAGCATACCCAGGGCGACCGGCAGCAGGACAATCGCAAATACCTGCAAGACCTTGGCAAACTGCAGTGGAATGGCCTGGTCCGAGGCCATGAACCAGCTCAGCGACAAGTTCACCAGCAACGGCATGGTCAAAATCGCGATCAGCGAGTTGACGGCCGTGAGCGTGATGTTCAACGCCACATCGCCATGGGCCAGATGGCTGAACAGGTTGGCCGTGGTGCCACCCGGCGAAGCGGCCAGCAGCATCAGCCCCACCGCCAGGGCCGACTCCAGGCCAAAGCCGTTGGCAATCAGGAAGCACACCAGCGGCAGCAGCAGAATCTGGCAGGCCAGGCCCACCACCACTGGCTTGGGGTACTTCACCACACGAGCGAAGTCGGCCAGGGTCAGCGACAGCCCAAGGCCGAGCATGATGATGCCCAAGGCAAGCGGCAGAAAGGCGGTGAGCAAGGGCGAGGCGGTCATGGGCAGTCTCTCGGGCGAAGGATCTCGAGCAGTGTAGGTCGAGCCTGATTGATAGCTAATCGCAAAGGGCCAGCTATTGGTAACCGTTTGTTACCAACTACGGCAGTTGGCGAGGCTGCATGCCGCATTGCAGCAGGCTTGCAGGCGCAGTAGCATTCCGCTTTTATCCGAGGATTAGCCTGTCATGCCGTTCCAGAAAGGGCTGCTTGCCACCCCGGTGCCGGCCCATGCCCGTCACCTGTTTTTCACCCTGCAATCGCCCGAGGCGCTGCCCGCCGCTCTGGATGCCTTGCTGCCACAGGTCGATGGCGACCAGCTGATCCTGGGTGTCGGTGCACCGCTGGCCAAGGCCCTGGGCCGAGTCGTGCCTGGCCTGCGAGCTTTCCCGCTGCTGGACGCCGCCGTGGAGAACCCCAGCACCCAGCACGCGCTGTGGCTGTGGCTGCGCGGTAACGAGCGCGGCGATCTGCTACTGCGCGCCCAGGCCCTGGAGCACGCGCTGGCACCAGCCCTGCGCCAGACGGACAGCGTTGACGGCTTCCTGCACCGTGGCGGCCATGACCTGACCGGCTATGAAGACGGCACCGAAAACCCGGTGGACGAAGACGCTGTGCAGGCGGCCATTGCTGCCGACGGCTCCAGCTTTGCGGCGTTTCAGCTGTGGAAGCACGACCTGGAGTACTTCAAGTCGCTGCCCCAGGCTGACCAGGACAACATCATCGGCCGCCGCCTGAGCGACAACGAAGAGCTGGACGATGCGCCCGAGTCTGCGCACGTCAAACGCACCGCTCAGGAAAGCTTTGAGCCCGAAGCATTCATGGTCCGTCGCTCGGTGGCCTGGGCAGACCAGCGTGGCGCCGGCCTTGCCTTCGTTGCCCTGGGCCACAGCTTCGATGCATTTGAAGTACAGCTGCGGCGCATGAGCGGCCTGGAGGACGGCATCATCGACGGCCTGTACCGCTTCAGTCGGCCACTGACCGGTGGCTATTACTGGTGCCCGCCGATGGGCGAGACCGGTGTTGACCTGAGCCTGCTGCTGGCCTGATCACTAAACATCCAGATACAGAAACACCTGCCGGCACGGGATAGTGCGGCTAGCATTGAAAGTTTCCGATTCATGACGGGAGCTTTTCCATGTACGCACGTCGTGATGTCCTACGCGCGGGTGCCACGCTGGGGGTGCTGGCCGCCGTCAGCCCCTGGCTGCACGCCGCCACCCCGGCGGGTTTGCTGACCCGCAAAGTACCGTCCACCGGTGAGGCGTTACCCGTGATCGGTGCCGGCACTTCCGGCAGTTTTGAGGTACAGGCCGACTCGGCCCAATATCAGCAGCTCAAAGCGGTGCTCAAGGCATTTTTCGAAGGGGGCGGCCGGGTGATCGACACCTCGCCCAACTACGGCGGTGCCGACAGCATCCTGGGGCAGTTGCTGGAAGAGGGCGGCTGGCACAGGCAGTGCTTCATTGCCACCAAAATCGCCGCCGACAGCCGTGCCGATGCCGAAGCGCAATGGGCCGGCAGCCTGAAGAGCCTGCGCACCGACAAGGTCGACTTGCTGCAGATCCATAACTTGCGTGACTGGCAAACCCAACTGCCCTACGCCCGCGAGCTGAAGCGGCAGGGCAAGACCCGCTATGTCGGCATAACCCATTACCTGAACAGCGGGCAAGACGAAGTCGCCCGTATCGTGCGCAGCGAGCCGCTGGACTTCATCCAGATCAACTATTCGGTCAATGCCCCCGACGCTGCCCGCGAACTGCTGCCGCTGTGCCAGGACAAGGGCGTTGCGGTGCTCATCAACCGGGCTTTCGACGATGGCCGCCTGTTCGCCAAGGTCAAGGACCTGGCGTTACCCGGCTGGGCTGCTGAGGCAGGTATTGGCGGCTGGGCGCAGCTGTTTCTCAAGTTCGCCATCAGCCACCCGGCAGTGAGCACGGTAATCCCCGCCACCGGCCGGCCCGATCGCCAGCTCGACCAGCTCAAGGCCGGACAAGCACCCATGCTCACCCAGGCGCAGCAACAGGCGCTGATCAAGCAGTTTGCCTGACATCATGCATGGCTGGCGGCGGCGCCTGGACCAAGGGCTGAACATTCAGCCCGGCGAGGGGCCAGCAGTAATCGCCGGCCTGCTGCTATTCTACCTGCTGTTCACCGGCTACTTCATGCTGCGCCCGGTGCGAGAAACCATGGGCGTCGCCGGTGGGGTAGACAACCTGCAATGGCTATTCACCGGCACCTTCATCGCCACACTGGCCTGCATGCCGCTGTTTGGCTGGCTGGCGGCAAAGGTGCAGCGCAGGTATATCCTGCCTTGGACCTACGGTTTCTTTGCCAGCAACCTGTTGCTGTTCGCGGCGCTGTTTGGCGGCAACCCGGACGATCTCTGGACCGCCAGAGCCTTCTACATCTGGCTATCGGTTTTCAACCTGCTGACCATTTCCCTGGCCTGGAGCGTGCTCGCCGACCTGTTTTCAACTGCGCAGGGCAAGCGCCTGTTCGGCCTGCTGGCCGCCGGGGCCAGCCTGGGCGGGCTCAGTGGCCCAATCCTTGGCACCTTGCTGGTGGCCCCGCTGGGCCATTCCGGGCTGCTGGTGCTGGCCGTAGTGTTTCTGCTGGGCAGTATCGGTGCCGCGCTGTTCCTGCATCGCTGGCGACTGCGCCACCCACTACCAGAACAGGCCGAGCGGGCGGGCTCGCGGCCCTTGGGTGGCAACCCGTTTGCCGGCGCTACCGCCGTGTTGCGCTCCCCGTATCTGCTGGGCATCGCCCTGTTCGTGGTGTTGCTGGCCAGCGTCAGCACCTTCCTGTATTTCGAGCAGGCGCGCATCGTCAGTGAAACCTTCACCGATCGCACCCGGCAAACCCAGGTCTTCGGCCTGATCGATACGGTGGTGCAGGCCTTGGCCATCCTCACTCAGGTATTCCTCACCGGGCGCCTGGCCCGGCGCTTGGGTGTGGGGGTGTTGCTGGTGGCAGTGCCGCTGGTAATGGCTGCGGGTTTCCTGTGGCTGGCACTGGCCCCGGTGTTCGCGGTATTCGTCGTGGTGATGGTGGTGCGCCGGGCCGGCGAGTACGCGTTGGTGCGGCCAGGGCGGGAGATGCTGTTCACCGTGCTGCCCGCCGAGGACAAGTACAAGGCCAAGAACTTCATCGACACGGTGGTCTACCGAGGCGGCGATGCCCTCAGCGGCTGGGTCAAGCGTGCGCTGGACGTAATGGGTGAGCACCCGCAACTGGCGATGCTGATCGGCGCCGTGATTGCATTGGGCTGGGCTGCAACCGGTAGCTGGCTGGGCCGCCGCCAGGCCCATCTGGATAACCCGCCGCACGACTGACAGGCGCGCCAAATATGGTGTTGCCGCTTATTTAACGCCACCGGTCCGAACCCTTCGCAATAAAACGAATCCCGCGATATCGCCGAACTCCCAACCTGTGTACGGCAGCTTGCCGTGCATTCCGAAGTCATACGAGGTTTGAACACCATGGCCACTAAAGACAACAGCCGTACCGGCAACCAACAAGGCAGCCAAGGCGGTAACAAGAACCCAGGCAACTTCGCCAACGATCGTGACAAGGCTTCCGAAGCCGGACGCAAGGGCGGCCAGTCCTCTGGCAAGGACATGCCGCACGAGTCGGGCCGCAAGGGCGGCCGCTCGTAATTGACCGACGCGCAGTGCCGGGGCGACCTGGCACTGCAATCAGCCAAAGGGGGAATACCCATGCGACTGACTCCACTGATCATCCTGATGGGCTCGCTGACATTGGTCGGCGGCTGCTTTGACCGCGACAATGACCACCCGGGGAAGGATGCCGACCCCAGCAAGCCATCACTGCAGATGCAGCAACCCGATACCAAGCCGGCACCGCAGCCTGCGCCCGACCCGGAACCGATGCCGGGGCAGAAACCGAGCCAATAGGCTCACAAGGAGCACGGCATGAGGGTGATGAACCGCGACACCGCTCCAATTTTGCCCATGGCCGCCGAGCGGTCCAGCGTGCAACAGCGCTATCAGGCAATGCTGACAGGCCACTATGACGGCAGCGCCGCATGGCTCGACGAACAACTTTCACGTGCTGCACGCCTGCCGGATGACCTGCCTGACTCACCTTCGAATTTGCCAGCCTGGAGCGCGAGGTGCGCTGGTGATGTAGCCGCCGGCTACGCCGAGTACCTTGAGCAACGCCGGCAAGGCGCACCACGCCGCTTCTTTGCCTGCCGCGCACATGCGCTGTGGTTTCTGCAACAGGTTGCACCGACCAAAGCGGTGGATGGAGCCTGGCTGCACGGCACGCTGCAGCACTGGGGCGACCCACGTTTTCACGGTCTGATCCGGACTTACCTGGAAGAGCTCGGCAATGGTGACCCGCGTTGCAATCATGTACTGATCTACCAGCGTCTGCTGGGTCGCCTGGGGTGTGTAGAGGCGATGCCACTGGACGATGCACGGTATCTGCAAGGCAGCCTGCAGCTGGCCCTGGGGCAGCATTGCAACACGCACCTGCCTGAGGTCATTGGCTATAACCTCGGCTATGAACAACCACCGCTGCACCTGCTGATCACCACTTACGAGCTGGCAGAACTGGGCATCGACGGCCACTACTTCCAGTTGCATGTGACGATCGACAATGCCGCCAGCGGCCACGCTCAGCTATCGCTTCAGGCCCTGCGCCAGCTCAGCCCCCAGCACGACCAGCAAGCGTTCTACGACAGGGTGCGCAACGGTTATCGCCTGAACGAGCTGGGTATTGCGGCAGCTGACCTGATCCGCCAGTTCAACCTGCAGGATGAACTGTTCGCAGCCCTGGAACGCAAGCGTATTTACGGCCAGTTCATGCATGCCGACCGCTGCCGCCTGCAGCAGCGCACTATCAATCAGTGGTTGGCCACACCTGGCGCCATGCCCGAGTTCGTTGCCGCGTTGCAGGCCCAAGGCTGGATTGTGCGGGGCCAGGACCCGGCCCACAGCCGCTGGTGGAAGCTGATCGAAGGGCCTGCGGCGGTTATGTTCGGTGTGTTCAACAGTTACGAGAAACAACTGTGGCACGACTGGATAGCCGACACCTGGCGCCCCACGATCCGCCGTGTCGCGCCCGGTAGCTGGGGCCTGCCCGAATCCCCGGGGGAATCACAAGGCGAAATGCCCAGTGAAGCACCCGCCGCGTTGATAGGGCAAATGGCCGGCAACCGCCATGCCACACCTGAGGGCCTGGCGGCGACCCGGGCATACATTCGCACCACCGGGCTGCTTCAGGAGGAACCCCGCTGATGATGCTTGATGCCAGACAAGTCGCGGCCGACCAGGCGTTGCTGCAACTGGGCCAGCGGTTACGCGCCGACGGCTACCGATTTACCTGCGTGACACCCGCGACCCACAGCCGCGTCAATGCCCGCGAGGGTTCCGGACGGGCCAGCAGCTTGCGCGACGTGTTCGGCTGGAGCCGACCTTTCGCCCCAGGCTTGTTATCAAATGATGAACTTCAGTTGCTCGAACGCGCGCAGGTGCTGGCCCCCAGGGGCGAACTGCTGGGCAGTTCGGTGCGCTGGTCCAGCCTGGAAGACCTGCTGCTGGTGCATTCAGCGTTCCCCACCGAGGCCAGCGATGCGGTGTTCTTCGGCCCGGACAGCTACCGCTTTGCCCAGGTCATCCACCAGCACCTGCAGCACAACCCCATGCCGGTCGAGCATGCAGTCGATATCGGCTGCGGCAGCGGGGTGGGAGCGTTGCTGATCGCTCGCGCCGCCCGGCATGCGCAGGTCAGCGCCGTGGACATCAACCCCTTGGCGTTGCGCTACGCCACGATCAACGCGGCGCTGGCGGGGGTGGGTAATGTGTCGATAGCGTCCAGCGACCTGCTGGACGGCATCACCGGTACGTTCGACCTGATTGTCGCCAACCCGCCTTACATGCTCGACCGCAGCGCTCGCACCTATCGCCACGGCGGTGGTGCGCTGGGCGCTGAACTGTCGCTGCGCATCGTTGAGGAGGCATGCGAACGCCTGACCCGCCATGGCACCTTGCTGCTATACACCGGCGTGGCCATTGTCGATGGCCGCGACGCCTTGCTCGAAGCTGTCCGCTTGCGCCTGGCAGGGCCACAATGGGCCTGGGTATACCGCGAGATCGACCCTGACGTGTTTGGCGAGCAACTGGCCGAACCGGGCTATGAGCAGGTCGAACGCATCGCCGCCGTGGCGCTCACGGTAACCCGTCATCGCTGAGGCAACATGGCCCGGGCCTGCACATTTGGCATCGAGGAGGAATACCTGCTGGTGAGGCTGGACTCAGGGCAGGTCCCTGCAACACCGTCACCTGCGGTAATAGGGCGTTGTCGCGAAGCGTTGGGCCAATATTTTGCCCAGGAAATGTTCCGCAGCCAGATCGAGCTGGCCTCGCCGGTGTTCAACAACCTTCATGAAGCACGTGAGTTCTTCCAGCACAGGCGGCAGCGTCTGAGCGTGGCGCTGGCCGAGGAGGGGATGGGACTGTACGGTGCGGCCAGTCACCCCAGTGCCGCCTGGCTGCGGCAGAAGGCTGCAGCCACGGCACATTATCAGCAACTGTTCGATGACTACCGGCATGTGGCCCGGCGAAGCCTGCTCAACGGCTTGCATGTGCACGTTGGGGTTCCTCCAGGTTGTGACCGCATGCAACTGGTCAACCGCGTGTTGGTCTGGCTGCCGTTGTTGCTGGTACTGAGCACCTCGTCGCCCTTTTGGGCTGGCCAGCGTACCGGCTACATGAGCTACCGCCGAGTGATTTGCGGGGAGTGGCCGCATATGGGCTTGCCCGAAGCCTTGCCGGACTGGGCCGCCTATGAACGCTACCGGGCCTTTTTGCAGCGAACCGGTGCCTTGGCTGCGGATGGCGACTTCTGGTGGGCCATTCGGCCTTCGCGGCGCTTCCCTACGGTGGAGTTGCGTATCTGCGATGGCTGCCCGCAACTGGAAGATGCCCTGTGCATCGCCGCGCTGTTTCGCCATTTGGTGGAGCACGCCATTACTGGTCGCCATGACCTGTTGCCCAGCAACCGCGAACTGCGCTGGATCGCCCAGGAGAACTATTGGCGCGCCATGCGCTATGGGCGCCATGCACAATTCATTGGTATGCACGAGCAACAGCCAGTCACGGCCGAAGGCTGGCTTGGCCAGTTGCAAGAGCAGGTGCCGGTCGACAGCGTGGATGCCGAGCGTGCCTGCCAGCATGCCCGGCACCTGCTGCGCGCCGGCACCCATGCCGACCAGCAGTTGCACCACCTGGCACAGGCCATCGAGGGCGGGCTCGACAAGGCACAGGCGCTGCAGGCCGTGGTGGCGGCCGGGACTTGCAATTAGCCGGGGTTGGCCGACAATGGCCGCGCCCCTTGCAGCCACGCGGAAACACCTGCTCCATGATGCTGATCAAGCAATTCCCCGACATTTCCCTGGATGACACGCTGTTCGTCTTCGCCCTCGAGGCCGAGGCTGGCGATGTTTTCACAGAGGTGAACACCGTGTTCACCGGCATTGGCAAAGTCAATGCGGCGATCGCATTGACCAAGGCAATTGCAACCCGCAGGCCCAGACTTATCGTCAACCTTGGCTCGGCGGGCAGCCAGCGCCACGGCAAGGGCCAGGTGGTGTGCTGTAACCGTTTCGTACAACGCGACATGGACGTGACACCGCTGGGCTTTGCCCGTTACGAAACGCCCTTGTCGGCTGTCCCGGTAGTCCTGGAACACGGCGCAGCAATCCCCGGCCTGCCGCTGGAAACCTGTGGCAGCGGTGACAGCTTCGAAATCAACCATGGCGACGCGCCTTATGACGTGGTCGACATGGAAGCCTATGTGCTGGCGTTGATCGCACGCGGAGAAGGCATTCCGTTTGTGTGCCTGAAATACATATCCGATGACGCCGGCAGCGATGCCGCAGGGGATTGGGCCGTGCAGGTGCACCTGGCGGCCGAGGCATTCAAGCGGGTGCTGTTCAGCCAGGTTTGAGCGCTGATCGAAAACGCGGTGGATGGCACCGGCGTTGCCGGTGTTCGCGGCTAGAGCCGGTCCCACAGCGCACCCCCTGACGTGTAGTTGCTGAGCACGGTAGTTGCTGCGAGTGGGACAGGCACGGGTTAGAAGATTTAATGAGTCTGCCAGACCCCGTTGTTACGCTCGCAGTCGGTTCGTGCCTGGCCAAGGCTGGGAGTATCGTAGTAGTAGGTGATCACGCGGGCATCCTTGGGCAAAGCCGGCTTGTCGCCACCGACGGCTTTGGGATTGGCCAGCGCTTCCTGAGTCAAGGGCGCGATGCAGCTGCCGACGCTGCCATCCGCACAACGTTCTACCTTGCGCTTCTCGCTGTTAAGCATGTCCTTGCTCTCGTTGCTGCAGGACCAGTTGATCGCTTCTGCAGGCAGATTGCTGTAGCTGTAGCAGGTGTGCCGGTCCACTGGCGTTACCGCATCGCTGGAGGAGCGGGTCAGCACATTGCAAGCTTCGGCCAGGGCTTCGCCACTGGCCAGGCTGGCAACCATCACCATCAGCACAGAAAAGCGCATTTTCCACCTCCAGGGCACAGGGCCCTTGTCAGTTCCTCATTGCGGTCCTGAATCGGTCGACTCGTGATGAGTGGCGGGGGTTCAACGCGCTTGACCAACGGATTGACCGATGCCGGGTTGAACTTTGCAGCCCCTGGCGTTTCCACCGCATATCAGGCTCTTGGAAGGTCAGCCTTGGCAGGTGGCCGGGCAGGGGACGATGCCAGAGCAACGGATGCCTGCCAACCCTGGAGGAAAGCATGGCCAGACATATCATTCATTTCACCGGGCCGATCAATTCGTCGACCTGTGGCAACCTGATCAACACCTGCTCGCGGGCGTTGCAACAGGGCGCCGGGATCCTGCAGTTGAACATCGCCACCATGGGCGGCGAATGCAGTTACGGGTTTACCCTGTACAACTTCTTGCGGGCATTGCCGGTAGCGGTGCATACCCACAACCTGGGCACGGTGGAATCCATGGGTAATATCCTGTTCCTGGCGGGGGAGCGGCGCACGGCGTGCAGCTTCAGCAAGTTCCTGTTCCATCCGTTTCACTGGACCTTGCATGGTTCGGTTGACCATGCGCGGATGGCCGAATATGCAATGAGCCTCGATTACGATCTGGAGTTGTATGCGCAGATCGTTGCCGAACGGACCGAGGGTGCGGCGCAGGTGCTGGATGTGCCGCGATACCTGATGGCCCACCCGCGGATTCTGAGCCCACGCGAGGCCCTGGAGAACGGGATGATCCATTCCGTGGACGAGATGCCGATCGAGCCGGAGTCAGTTCAGTGGAGTGTGCATGCCTAGCGTTTGCCTTGGCGGGCCTCTTCGCAGGTAAACCCGCTCCCGAGGTTCGGCGAAAACATTCCGCGCAGGCTTACCGGACTGACGCCGCAGTGGTTCTGTCGCAAGCCAGTAGCGAGCGGATAAGCGACTTGATCTCACCTTTGAGCCCGGGTGCCTGGTCCAGGTGGGCGAAGCGGTAATCGGCAATTTCATGCCGTGCCTTGGGCTGCGGTGCGTCTGCAAACTCTGCTTCGAATACGTAGTGCATTCGCTCGGAGGTTTCGTGGCGCATCAACAAGGTCAGGGAATCGGCCTGCAACCCGGTTTCTTCGAGCAATTCACGCTCAGCTGCCTGCATGGGCGTTTCGCCAGGTTCAATCTTGCCACCGGGAAGGGTCCAGGCGCCTTTGGACTTTCTCACCCATAACCATTTATGGGTTTGCTTGCCATGTCGGCAGATGATGGTGGCGCGGTCCTTGTTCAACTTCATCAGGCCTCCTGAGCGATGCGCTTGTTTTATGAGGATTCGGCCCTTGGCAGAAACAAACGTTGCGTTTAACCCGACGAACGGTCAAGACAGGGGTTTGTCCTTTAATCGCGCCCACGCAAACATTTTGTCGGCGTCCTTTTCGTGCCACTGGTCAGCTGCAGTCAAAAGCTTTGAGCAGACCCGGCAATCGGCCGCTCGGAACAAAGGCAGGGCACATGCTCATGCGACCAGCCAATCCATCGCAAGGAGAAACCAAATGGCGCAGGACCAAGAGCGAACAAGCCGGCGCGGCGGCACCAAGGAAACCAACCCGGGCAACTTTGCCAACGACCGGGAACGGGCTTCGCGCGCGGGTCACAAGGGCGGGCAGGCTTCTGGCGGCAACTTCGCCAACGACCGCCAGCGGGCTTCGGACGCCGGGCGCAAAGGTGGCCAGAATAGCCACGGCAGCGGTCGCAGTCAGCAGTGAACACCCTTGCTGACACGAAGCGATTCCGGGTTTACCGACCCGGAATCGCCCCATGACCTGGCCTGCTCTAGCACCCGGTAACGGCCGCTGGTGCCAATTGCTCGACAAAATATTGAATCTTCTGGCGATGGCCTGATCAATCAGGGAGTCATCCATGGAGAAGAGGAGGCCCCTGCGATGCCTAGCCCACAGCTTTACATCATCGATTACCAACTGCATGGCCAACCGCGCAGTTTCATCATTCGCCTGGAACGCCTGGACAATGCCGAGGCCTGGCATTGGGCAAGTTGCGATGCGGGTATCGGCATCATTCCCAAGTTCGGGCGTGAGAAGATCAGGAAGATCAGCCGGCCGATGGCCGAGCGCTACGGGATTACCGCCGTGAGCTGGCGAATTTCGGGGAGCAAGCCGAACCAGGCGGTGGGGGACCCGGCGGCGACGGTCTAACCCGCCATCCGAGCGCCGGCAGCCCCTGACCAAGGGTGTCAGCTGCCGGTGTACTTCACCGCAGCAGCGGTACGCGAGCTGACCCCAAGCAGCTTGAGCAGCGACGAAACATGTATGCGCACGGTAAACGGGGAGATACTCAGGGCCTTGGCAATTTCCTTGTTGGTCTTGCCCTGGGCAATCAGCCGGAGTACTTCTTGCTGACGGTGGGTAAGTTGCTCCACTGCACATTCGCCACCGAGGTTGGGCAGCAAACCTGAGGGCGCATACCTGACCAGCACCTCGCCATTGCGTATGGCGAGGATTGCCGCCCCTATCTCATCTGCGGCGATGCTTTTGCCGATGAACCCCTCGACTCCCGTAGCCATCACCTGCTCGACGATAGCGGGGTCGTCGACCATCGACACGATGATCAGCGTGGTGCGTCGAAACTGTTGGCGTAAACGCGCAAGGCACTGGATGTCCACCAGCCCGGGGAAACGCAGGTCGAGGATCAGGGTATCAGGTACCTCCCCGCCATCAGCCAAGGCCATTACTTCATCCAGGTTGCCGGCCTCTTCTATGCAGGCACCCGCAACCACGCGCTTTACGGTGCGCGCCAGGGCTTCCCTGAACAGCGGATGGTCATCCGCCACGATGATGCGACACGTCACGCTTGGCAACTCCCTGTAGCCGCAAGTGTAGAAGGCCATGCTAATTTAGCAGCCTCGGAGAAAGGGTGCTGCCTACGGATGGCGGCAATGCGACCCCGTGCACAGGGAGGCTGGTCATGGACCTGGACAAGAACAACGAACTCGATCAAGCCAACCTGCGCGTGATCGTTGCCTGCTGTGCGCTGGTCTACATGACCGTGCTGGGCTTTCTGCCGGGCAGTTCGCCTGCCCCTTATCTGCCGGTCATCTACTACATCGTCACCTTTGTGCTGGTGTCCATCGGTTTGCGCCAGGCCATTGCCCGTTGGCCCGGGAATTACCCTTGGCGACGGGTACTGGGGATGGTGCATGACTACACCGGTACCTGCTTCGGCCTGGTGGTAGGTGGCGAGGCGGCGTTGCCGATCTATGCGGTGATGGTGTGGGTGAACCTGGGCAACGGCATGCGCTTCGGCTCGCGCTACCTGGCGATTGCCACGGTGCTGGCGCTGGCGGCGTTGCTGGTGGTGTACCAGATCACGCCTTACTGGCAGGCCAACCCGTTCATGGTGTTGATGTTGCTTACCACCAGCACGGTCATCCCGGTGTATGCGCACCTGCTGCTGGAGCGCACGCGCAAGGCCTCTGAACAGGCTGCGGCGGCCAACCGCGAGAAATCCCGCTTCCTGGCGCAGGCCAGCCACGACCTGCGCCAACCGATTCACTCTATCGGCCTGTTCACGGCATGCCTGCGCGAGGCGCAGCTGGGCGAAGAGGAGCGGCGACTGGTGGATAGCATCGACCGCTCGCTGCTCAATGTATCGCAGCTTTTTCGCTCGATTCTCGACCTTTACACCCTGGACAACGGGCGCGTGCAACCGCGCAGCGAGACATTCGCCCTGGCCGGATTTCTGGCGGAGCTGGTGCGTCAGAACACCGAGCCCGCCCGCTGGGCCGGGGTGGAGATACGCTTGCGGCCCTGCGCGTACTGGACGTGCACCGACCGCGGCATGCTGACGACCATGGTGCAGAACGTACTGTCCAACTGCTTCAAATATGCGGCGCATCGCCCGCTGCTGCTGGCGGTACGGCGCTGCGGCGAAGGCCTTGCCATCGTCGTTTATGACCAGGGGCGAGGCATAGACGAAGCACATCAGCGGTTGGTGTTCGAAGAGTTCTACCGGGTACGCCAGGTACGCGACAACGATGTCGAGGGTGTGGGCCTGGGTTTGTCGATTGTGCGGCGGCTTGGGCATCTGATGGGCCTGAAAGTAAAGCTGCGTTCGCGGCCAGGCCACGGCACGGCGGTCAGCCTGCAAGGCTTGCCGCGCCTCAGCGCTCAGCCAGCCCTGGTTGTGGGCGAGCGCTCGCCGGCAGCGGCCGGCCTGCTTGGCGGCTTGCGGGTATGCCTGGTGGAAGACGACCACAATGTGCTGCGGGCGACCTCGGCGCTGCTGCAGCGCTGGGGGTGTGAAGTAGAGGCGCACAGTTCGCCTGCTGGTTTGAGCAGTGATTGTGAAGTGATCGTTGCCGATTATGACTTGGGGCAGGAGGCAACCGGGGTCGACTGCATCGACCGGTTGCGGGCCCAGCGCGGCTGGGACGTACCCGCGTTGATCATGACCGGGCACGACCCGGAGAAGATTCAGGCAGCGGTGCATGAGCGCAATATCGCCGTGCTTTCCAAGCCGGTACGCCCAGCTGAACTGCGTGCGGCCCTGCGCGCATTGCGCGAGGAGCCTGCGGCGCCGGCGCTTTAGACCGGCGCAAGGGCGCAGGGGTTGTGCGTGGGTTATTGCAGGATGATCGCCTGGCCTTCCTTCATGCAGGAGGGCGTGGGCTCGTACAGGCCCATGCCGGCGACCGCGACGATGCCACCGCTGGGCATCTGGCACTCGTACCGGCCTTTGGCGGTGGTGGCGGTGTAGTAGGTGATGGTGCTGTCACTGCGCACGTCGGCGACATTGGAAACCTTGGTGTTCAGAATGAACTCGGTGCGCTGCTTGAGCGTGTCTTCGGAGGGTTTGATGGTCTGGCAGCCGGCGACGCCGGCAAGGAGGGCGGCACTGAGGACGAGCTTGAGGGCGTGCATGATGGGAGCTTCCTTGGCGTTGTTATCGCTGGACTATAACGCCGAGGGACGAGGTGGGCGATTAGGGCAGATGTACGAGGTGGCCCTTGGCCTTTATGTAACCTGTGCGTGCCTCTTCGCGGTCCGATGTACCCGCGAAGAGGCACGCGAGGTCAACAAGTCACTCAGGCTGTTTCAGCACCAAGGTCAGGATGTCATAGCTGGCTACCAGCTCACCCAGCTGGTTGGTCACCTCTACATCCCACGCCACCACACCCTGCGGCTGGCCCAGCGGGCTGGTCTTGCCCTGGTCGATCTTGCGCTTGCAGGTGAGGCGCGCCTGAATGGTATCGCCGATGCCCACCGGGTTGATGAAACGCAGGGTGTCCAGGCCATAGTTGGCCAGTACTGGCCCGGCGCCAGGCGATACGAACAGGCCGGCAGCTGCCGACAGAACGAAATAGCCGTGAGCAATGCGTTTACCGAACTGCGATTGCTTGGCGGCGATTTCGTCGAAGTGCATGTAGAAGTGGTCACCCGACAGGCAGCCGAAGTTGACCAGATCTGCTTCGGTGACGGTGCGGCGATGGGTGAGCAGGGATTCACCGATGCGCAGCTGCTCGAAGTAGCGGCGGAACGGGTGCACTTCGGTCTCGATCACTTCACCGCCGCGTACGTATTCGCCCGTGACTGCCGTAAGCATGCTTGGCGAGCCCTGTACGGCGGCGCGTTGCAGGTAGTGCTTGACCGCGCGCAAGCCACCCAGCTCTTCGCCGCCACCGGCCCTGCCCGGGCCGCCATGCTTGAGCTGCGGCAGAGGCGAGCCGTGGCCGGTGGATTCCTTGGCGGCTTCGCTGTCGAGTACCAGCAGGCGGCCATGCCAGGCAGCCGCCACCGGAATGGCCTTGGCAGCGATGCTGCGGTCGGCGGTGACCAGTGTCGCCACCAGGCTGCCTTTGCCTCGCGCGGCCAGCGCCAAAGCTTCGTCGAGATCCTCATAGGCCATCAGCGTGCTGACCGGGCCGAACGCTTCGATATCGTGGGCGCCGCCTTCGGCATGCGGGTCGCGGGCCTGCAGCAGGGTTGGGGCAAAGAATGCACCCTCGGCCACGCCCTCGCCACGCGGAGCAAAGCCATCGCTGGCGCCGAACAGCTGATCACAACTGTTTAGCAGGCTGCGCACCCGCTCGGCCACGTCGTGCTGCTGGTCGTGAGAGGCCAGGGCGCCCATGCGTACGCCTTCCAGCGACGGGTCACCCACTACCACCTTGCTCAACCGCTCGCGCAAGCGCGTGGCAACTGCGTCGATGTGCTTGGCCGGCACGATGGCGCGGCGGATGGCGGTGCACTTCTGCCCGGCCTTGGTGGTCATTTCACGCACCACCTCCTTGATGTACAGGTCGAACTCTTCGCTGTCTGGCGTTACGTCCGGGCCGAGGATGGCGCAGTTCAGCGAGTCGGCTTCGGCGGTGAACGGTACCGAATTACGTATCAGGTTCGGGGTGACGCGCAATTTGGCGGCGGTATCGGCGGAACCGGTGAAGGTCACCACGTCCTGGCCTTGCAGGCGGTCGAGCAGGTCGCCGGTGCTGCCGATCACCAGTTGCAGGCTGCCCTCTGGCAGCAGGCCGGAGGCGTTCATCAGGCGTACGACGGCTTCGGTCAGGTAGCTGGTGGAAGTGGCCGGCTTGACGATGCACGGCATGCCCGCCAGGAAGGTCGGGGCGAACTTTTCCAGCATGCCCCAGATGGGGAAGTTGAAGGCGTTGATGTGCACCGCCACCCCGGCGCGCGGCACCAGGATGTGGCTACCGGCAAAGTGACCTTGCTTGCCCAGCGGGATGGCCGGGCCCTCGTGCACCAGGTTGCCCGACGGCAGCTCGCGGCTGCCGATGCCGGCATAGGCGAACAACGTGGCGTTGCCGCCTTCGATGTCGATCCAGCTGTCGGCACGGGTGGCGCCGCTATGGTGCGACAGGGTGTACAGCTGCTCCTTGCGTTCGGCCAGGTACAGGGCCAGCGCTTTCAGGCGTGCAGCGCGTTGCTGGAAGTCCATGGCCATCAGGCTGGCCAGGCCGCGAGCACGGGCGAAGTCGACGGCTTCGGCGAAGTCCGGGCGCTCTTCGTGGCTGTAGGCCAGTACGTGGCCGTCAAGGGCGCTGCGCAGGGCCTGGGCGCCGTGCTGGCCGAGCCAGCGGCCGGCGATGAAGCTTTGCAGGGTAGGGGCGGCAGACATGCTGTTCTCCATGCTGTTCAAATTTAAGGGGGCGCTGTTACCACAGCGCCAGGGTGTAGCCGATGATCAGGCGGTTTTCGTCCACGGCGTTGGTCAGGCCATTGCCGGAACGGAAGGTGACGTTGCGCCAGCGCAGGCTCACGTCCTTGAACGGGCCGCTCTGGATGACGTAGGTGATGTCGGTGTCGCGCTCGCGCTCGCGGCCATTGCTGACAGTGGCGGTTTCGGCGTGGCGGCCGTCGGTGTAGCGGGTCATGAAGCTCAGGCCGGGGATGCCCATCGCGACAAAGTCGTAGTCATAGCGCACTTGCCAGGAGTCCAGCCCGGCGCGGGTGAAAGTGTTGTAGGTCACCAGGTTGACGGTGAACGGGTCGCCGCCGTTGACGAACGGGAAGGCACTGTCGCCGGACATTTGTTGCCAGGTGGCGGTGAACTTGTGCGCGCGCACGCCCAGGGTGAACATGGCGTTGAAGTTGCGGTTGTCGATGTTGCCGGCACGCTCGGCGCCGTCGTTGCGGCTGTCGAAGTAGCGCAGGTCGCTGCGCAGGCTCACGCCTTCGCTCAAGGGGCGGGTATCGATCAGGCCGACGAACTGCTGGCGGTAGATGTCTTCGAGCTTGGCGTAGTAGTAGCTGACGCTAGTTTGCGGGGTGATGGCGTAGCTGCCACCGCCAAAGTCCAGGTGGTCACTGCTGGCAGCGCCGTAGCCGATGTCGTCGCGGCCCGAGGAGTCGCGCAGGTTGGCCTTGGTCAGGCGGCCGGCGTTGAAGGTCAGGCCATCGACATCCTGGCTGGTCAGCAGGCCGCCCTGGAAGGTGGACGCCAGCAGGCGGGTGTCGTTGTAGACCACCACCGGCAAGATTGGCTGCAAGGTGCCCAGGCGCAGGGTGCTTTTGGACACGCGGATTTTGCCGGTCAGGCCCAGTTCGCTGTAATCATCAACCGGTTCGTGGCTGTTCGGGCCGAAGGGCAGCAGCCCGGTATTGCGGCGGTCGCGGCTGGAGTCGAGCTTGATACCCAGCTGGCCCATGGCGTCAACGCCAAAGCCGACCGGGCCCTCGGTGAAGCCGGACTCCAGCTTGGCGGTAAAGCCCTGGCCCCATTCCTCTGCCTTGGCCTGCGGGGCGTTGCTCTGGCGAAAGTCGCGGTTGATGTAGTGGTTGCGCAGCTCCAGGCGTGCGTGGCTGTCGCCGATGAAGTCGGCCATCGCCGGCACTGGCAACGCAAGGGTGGCCAGGCAGGCAGCTGACATGAAGTGAGTGCGGTTCATTGTTGTTGTTTTACCCGACATGGTTGTTCGTCCTTGAGGTCAGTGCTTGCTGGCGCCGGCAGCGCCGATACCGGTCATGGAGCGGATGAACTGGGCCAGGTAGCGGCCTCGTTCTTCACTGGCACGTTCGGAGCTGTCGGTAACCGAGAACACCCACGCACTGAGGAATGCCAGGCTCATGGAGAACAACGCCGGGTTGCTGTACGGGAACAGCGCTTTCTCGTGATGCAGCACGTTGACCCACACTGCCGGGCCCAATACCACCAGCAGCACCGCCGACGCCAGGCCGGCCATGCTGCCGCACACCGCGCCGCGAGTGGTCAGGCCCTTCCAGAACATCGAAAGGAGCAGTACCGGGAAGTTGACCGAGGCAGCCACCGCCAGCACCAGGCCGGACAGGAAGGCGATGTTCTGCGACTCGAACATCAGGCCAAGCAGCACCGCCAGCAGGCCGATCAGCAGGGTGGCGATACGCGATACGCGCATTTCTTCCTGCTCGGTGGCCTTGCCTTGGCGGATCACGCAGGCATACAGGTCGTGGGAGACCGCCGATGCGCCGGACAGCGCCAGGCCGGCGACCACGGCCAGGATGGTGGCAAAGGCCACAGCGGAGATGAAGCCAAGGAACAGGTTGCCACCGACAGCCTGGGCCAGGTGCACGGCGATCATGTTGCCGCCGCCAATGATTGCACCGGTCGCGTCGCGGTAGGACGGCTCGGTGCCGACCATCACGATGGCACCAAAGCCGATGACGATCAGCAGCAGGTAGAAGTAACCGATGAAACCAGTGGCGTAGAACACGCTCTTGCGGGCTTCCTTGGCGTCACTGACGGTAAAGAAGCGCATCAGGATATGCGGCAGGCCGGCGGTGCCGAACATCATGCCCAAGCCCAGGGAAATGGCATCCACCGGATTGGACAGCAAGCCCCCCGGGGCCATGATGGCCTGGCCCTTGGCATGCACGGCGACGGCGCTGGCGAACATGGCTTCGGTGCTGAAGCCGAAGTGCTTGAGCACCATGAAGGCCATGAAGCTGGTGCCCGACAGCAACATCACCGCCTTGATGATCTGCACCCAGGTGGTGGCGAGCATGCCGCCGAAGGTGACATAGGCAACCATCAGTACACCGACCAGCATCACGGCGTACAGGTAGCTGATGCCGAACAGCAGCTCGATCAGCTTGCCGGCGCCGACCATCTGCGCCACCAGGTACATCAGCGCCACGACCAGGGTGCCGAACGCCGAAGTCAGGCGCACCGGGGTTTGTGCCAGGCGGTAACTGACTACGTCGGCAAAGGTGTACTTGCCCAGGTTGCGCAGGCGTTCGGCGATCAGGAACAGAATGATCGGCCAGCCGGCCAGCACGCCCAGGGCATACAACAGGCCGTCATAGCCGTTCATGAACATCATCGCGGAAATGCCCAGGAAGGAGGCGGCGCTGATCATGTCGCCGGCAATCGCCAGGCCGTTCTGCATGCCGGTCAGGCCCCCACCGGCGGTATAGAAGTCGCTGGCCGAACGGGTGCGCAAGGCCGCCCAGCGGGTGACCAGCAGGGTGAAGCAGACGAACACCATGAACATCGAGATGGCGGTCCAGTTCATTGTGCGCACTCCTGCTTGACCTTTTCGTTGAGCGGGTCGAGCACATTGTTGGCGCGGTGTACGTAGATGCCGGTCAGGGCGAAGGACAGCAGCACCATCAGCACCCCCACCAGCATGCCGACTGTGGTCACACCGCCGCTAAGGGATTGGCCAAGCGTGCTGGGAGAGAACGCCACCAACAGGACGAAGCCGTAGTAGATCACCAGCATGGCCAGGGTCAGGCTGCCGTTGAGGCGGCGTTTACGCCGCACCAGGTGTTGGAAATCGGGGTGGTTGGCGATGCTTTCTATGCGTTCGGGTGTCATGGCAAGCGATCTCTTGGTTTTGTAATTGTTTTGTTGAGGTCACGCGGGTGTTGCGGTATTGCAAAGGGCCTCTTCGCGGGCATGCCCGCTCCCACAGGGAGGATGTTGTCCTCAGCCTTTGTGCGGTGCCTGTGGGAGCGGGCGCGCCCGCGAAGCAGGCGGGGCGGTCTTAAAGCTGGTCGAAGTCGAGCACCACCTTGTCGCTCACCGGGTAGGTCTGGCACGACAGCACATACCCGGCTGCCACTTCGTAGTCTTCCAAGGCATGGTTGCTGTCCATTTCCACTTCCCCCTCGATCACCCGGCATTTGCAGGTCGAGCACACGCCGGCCTTGCACGAGTAGGGCAGTTCCGCACCGATGGCATTGCCAGCGTCCAGCACGTTCTGGGTGTTGCGTGGCAAGTCGAAGGTGAGGGCACGGCCGTCGCTGATCACGGTGATGTGGCTGAGCGCGGAATCCACCTGGCGCGCGGCCTCACGGGCTTCGCGGCGGGTTTCGCTGCCGGCGGCGGCGAACAGCTCGAAATGAATGCGCTCCTTGCCCAGGCCATTGGCCTGCAGGCTGTCACGCACGGTTTCGGTCATCGCCTGGGGGCCGCAGATGAAGGCGGCGTCCAGGCCTGGCACATCCAGCCAACGGGAGAACAGCTGGCCGCATTTGTCCGCATCGATGCGACCGTTGTACAGGTCGACATCCTGCTGCTCGCGGCTGAACACGAAAATCAGGTTCAGCCGGTCGAGGTAGCGGTTTTTCAGGTCTTCGAGCTTGTCGCGGAACAGCGCGCCAGAGCTGGAGCGGTTGCCGTACAGCAAGGTGAAGCGGCTGTGCGGCTCACTGTCCAGGGTGGTGCCAATAATCGACAGGATTGGGGTAATGCCGCTACCAGCGGCCACGCCCAGGTAATTGCCCTGGCGGGCAGCGTCCAGCGGCACGAAGAAGCTGCCCGCTGGCGGCATCACCTCCAGTTGCTGGCCGGCCTTGAGCACTTCATTGGCAAACGCCGAGAAACGCCCGCCTGGCACGCGCTTGACGGCCACGCGCAGCTCGCCGTCCTGCACGGCGCTGCAGATAGAGTAAGAGCGGCGGACCTCTTCGTTGTCCAGCTGCGTGCGCATGACCAGGTACTGGCCCTGGGTAAAGCGGAACTGCGCCTGCAGGTGCTCGGGCACGTCGAAGGCAATCGAAACCGCATCACGGGTTTCGTTGCGCACTTGCTTGATGGTCAGGCTGTGAAACTGGCTCATGGCGTTCTCCACGGCTCAAATGCATTTGAAATAGTCGAACGGCTCCAGGCACTCGCGGCAGCGGTACAGCGCCTTGCAAGCGGTGGAGCCGAACTGGCTGAGCAATTCGGTATGGGCGCTGCCGCACTGCGGGCAGCACACCTGGGGTGTTTCACCTAGCAGGCTGCGCTTGCTGGCGCTGCCTTGCGGCGGAGCGATGCCGTAGAGGCGCAGGCGCTCGCGGCCCAGCTCGCTGATCCAGTCGGTGCTCCAGGCCGGGGTCAACCGGCGCTCAAGATCCGGTGCGGGGAAGCCCGCCTGCTCCAGCGCCTGGCGGATATCACCCTCGATCACCTCGGTGGCCGGGCAGCCGGAGTAGGTCGGCGTGACCACCAGGTGCAGGTGGCCGGCGCGCCAGTCGAGGTCGCGGACTATTCCCAGGTCGACCACGCTGACCACAGGTACTTCCGGGTCCATGACCTGGGCAAGGACCTCCCAGGCCCGGGCCAGGTCGTCGCCGCGTGGCGGCCGCGCGCCACGGTCGCCGGCAATCAGCTCACCAGGTTGCATCGGGGTAAGCCCTTGGCAGGAACTGCATCTCGGCCAGCAGCAGGCCCAGGTGCTCGGTGTGCAGGCCTTTGCGACTGTCCAGGTAGAAGTGGCTGGCAGCCTTGGGCAGCGGCAGCTCGACCGAAGCGAAAGTCTCGCTCACCTGTTTGAGCCACGCGGCACCCACAGTTGCCGGGGCAGCGGCAATACCCGCTTCGGCCAACCGCACCTCGTTGTCGCTGGCGGCCGTCAGTTCGACGGTGAAGCGCCACAGTGCCGGAATGGCGGCGAGCATGCGTTGGCGGCTTTGTTCTGTACCGCCCCCCATACGCTGTACCCACTCGCTGGAACGGCGCAGGTGGTAGGTGACTTCCTTGAGTGCCTTGGCGGCGATACCGGCGATACGCTCGTCGCGGGACCCGACCAGGCCCTGTAGCACGGCGAAGTGCCAGGCGTCGTAGAGGAACTGCTTGGTCATGGTCACGGCGAAATCACCGTTGGGTTGCTCGACCAGCAGCAGGTTGCGGTAGGCGCGCTCGTCTCGGCGGAAGGCCAGGGCGTCGGCGTCGCGACCGTCGTCAAGCAGTTCGGCTGCGTATTCCAGCCAGTTGCGGGCCTGGCCGACCAGGTCCAGGCCAACGTTCATCAGGGCCAGCTCTTCTTCGATGGCAGGGGCGTGGCCACACCATTCGCAGAGGCGCTGGCCTTGGACCAGGGCACTGTCGCCGAGCAGCAACAGGTAAGGGATCAGGGCTTCGTTGTGCATGACCAACCTCACATGTGTCCGACTTCATCGGGCAGCTCGTAGAAGCTGGCATGGCGGTAGACCTTGTCGTCCGAAGGAGCGAACAGCGGGTCTTTCTCGTCGGGGGAGGAGGCGGTGATCAGCGCCGAAGGCACTACCCACAGGCTGACGCCCTCGCTGCGGCGGGTGTACAGCTCGCGGGCATTTTCGATGGCCATGGCGGCGTCGGCGGCGTGCACGCTGCCGACATGCTTGTGGTTAAGGCCGTGCTTGCTGCGCACGAACACTTCGTAGAGGGTCCAGACAGACATTTTCGATCTCCGCATCAATCGCCGCTCAGGCGGCGTTCTTGTTCTGTTGCTTGCGCGCGTAGGCCACGGCGGCCTCGCGTACCCAGGCGCCGTCCTCGATGGCCTTGCGGCGGGTGGCGACACGTTCCTGGTTGCACGGGCCGTTGCCCTTGATCACTTCGTAGAACTCGTCCCACTGGATTTCGCCGAAGTCGTAGTGACCGCGCTCGGCGTTCCACTTCAGTTCAGGGTCGGGGGCGGTGCAGCCGAGCAGTTCGAGCTGCGGCACGGTCTGGTCGATGAAACGCTGGCGCAGTTCATCGTTGGTCTGGCGCTTGATCTTCCAGGCCATGGACTGTGCGCTGTTCGGGGAGTGTTCGTCGCTGGGGCCGAACATCATCAGCGATGGCCACCACAGGCGATTGATCGCGTCCTGGACCATGTCGCGCTGGGCCTGTGTGCCGTGACGCATCATGGTCAGGAGGATTTCGTAGCCCTGGCGCTGGTGAAAGCTCTCTTCCTTGCAGATACGAACCATTGCGCGGGAGTAGGGGCCATAGGAGGTGCGCTGCAGCACCACCTGGTTGACGATAGCGGCCCCATCCACCAGCCAGCCCACTGCGCCCATGTCGGCCCAGCTGAGGGTGGGGTAGTTGAAGATGCTCGAATACTTCGCCTTGCCGCTGTGCAGCTTGGCGATCTCCTCGTCGCGGTCGGCGCCCAGGGTCTCCATGGCGCTGTACAGGTACAGGCCGTGGCCGGCCTCGTCCTGGATCTTTGCCATCAGTTGCAGCTTGCGCTTGAGGCTAGGCGCGCGGGTGACCCAGTTGCCTTCGGGCAGCATGCCGACGATTTCCGAGTGGGCGTGCTGGGAAATCTGCCGGATCAAGGTCTGGCGGTAGGCCTCGGGCATCCAGTTCTTGGCTTCGATCTTGATTTCGGCGTCGATCTTTTCCTGGAAGTTGCGTTCCTCGGGGGACATTTCTTCCAGCGACTTTACGCGCTTGACTCCGGTTTCCACTAGCTGTGCGTACATGTGCTGCGACTCCTGCTAAGGCATGAGTCATTTGTAAGCGATACAAAACACAACGTCAAACAGTTTTAGGTGTATCAAATAAGATTTGTGTATCGCTTTTCGACCTCTTCGCAGGTAAACCCGCTGCCACAGGGGTTGCGCGGCACCTGCAAGCGCGCATAAAACGCAAAAAAAAGCCCCGGACTATGCCGGGGCCGAAGAGGCAGCCGAATGAATCAGCTGGCCAACCGTTTGTCGTACACGTGGCACGCCTTGCCCTCGGAACGCTTGAGCGTGCCGCAAGCCTGCAGGTGCACCTGGGTGCTGATGCCGATGTAGGTCTTGATCTGTTTGCTCAGCTCCCCGATAACCAGCTTGCGCTGGCCTTCATCGAGGTGCTGGCACTCCGCACGCAACTCTACATGCACCTCTACGCTGTCCAGGTTGCCATTGCGATACAAATGAATCTCATACATCTCGGAAAGCTGTTTTATTTTTAATACCTGTTCCTCGATCTGGGTCGGGAACACGTTGACGCCGCGAATGATCAGCATGTCGTCACTGCGCCCGGTAATCTTGCCGATCCGCCGCATCGGCCTGGCGGTGCCGGGCAGCAGGCGGGTGAGGTCACGGGTGCGGTAGCGCACCATCGGAAGCGCCTCTTTGCTTAGCGAGGTGAACACCAGTTCGCCCAGCTGACCGTCTGGCAATACTTCGCCGGTGACCGGGTCGATGATTTCGGGGTAGAAGTGGTCTTCCCATATGGTCGGGCCGTCCTTGGTTTCGATGCATTCCATGGCCACCCCGGGGCCCATGATTTCCGACAAACCATAGATGTCGAGGGCATTGATGCCCAGGCGCTGCTCGATCGAGCGACGTAGTTCATCGGTCCAAGGTTCGGCACCGAAAATTCCCAGGCGTAGCTTGAGGTCATGCGGGTCGATGCCCTGGCGCTCGATCTCGTCGGCCAGGTTGAGCATGTAGGACGGTGTGACCATGATGATGTCGGGCTGAAAGTCGCGGATCAGCTGCACCTGCTTCTCGGTCTGGCCACCCGACATCGGGATTACCGTACAGCCCAGGCGCTCGGCGCCGTAGTGCGCACCAAGCCCGCCAGTGAAAAGCCCATAGCCGTAGGAAACATGCACTTTGTCACCCTTGCGCCCGCCGGCCGCACGGATCGAGCGCGCCACGACATTGGCCCAGGTGTTGATGTCATTCTGGGTGTAACCGACCACCGTCGGCTTGCCGGTGGTGCCGCTGGAAGCATGCAGGCGCACCACCTCTTCCTGGGGGACGGCGAACATCCCGTAGGGGTAGTTGTCGCGCAGGTCGTTCTTGCCGGTGAAGGGGAACTTCGCCAGGTCTTCCAGGCACGTGAGGTCGTCGGGGTGGGCGCCGCATTCGGCAAAGCGCTGGCGGTACAGCGGCACATTGTCGTAGGCGTGCTTCAGGCTCCAGCGCAGGCGCTCCAGCTGGTGCTGGCGCAGGGCGTCGACACTGGCGGTTTCCATCGGGTCCAACAGGGCACGGTCGGCATCATGGTACATGTTCATGGCTTCACTCGAATTGTTCTTGTACGCCGCGCGCCAGCGGTTGCAAGCCACGCGGTGAGTGTCATGAGCGCAGCATATACGGCTGCGTTCGGTTCGGTAACAGGCTGATGGTCTGATCCGCTCAGAGGCGCTCGATGACCATGGCTATGCCTTGGCCAACCCCGATGCACATGGTGCAAAGGGCATAGCGCCCGGCGGTTGCTTCCAGCTCGTGGAGGGCGGTTGTAACCAGCCGCGCACCACTCATGCCCAGCGGATGGCCGAGGGCGATGGCTCCGCCGTTGCGGTTGACCCGGGGGTCGTCGTCGGCCAGGCCCAGCTCGCGCAACACTGCCAAGCCCTGGGCGGCGAACGCTTCGTTGAGTTCGATGACGTCGAGGTCGGCCAACGACAATCCCGTAAGCTCAAGCACCTTCCGGGTTGCGGGTACCGGGCCGATGCCCATCAGCCGCGGCTCAACCCCGGCCACCGCCATGCCGACGATACGGCCGCGGGCTTTCAGGCCATGGCGCCGGGCAGCGGCGCTGCTGGCCAGCAGCAGGGCACAGGCGCCGTCGTTGACGCCGGAGGCATTGCCGGCGGTGACGCTGCCGCCCTCACGGAATGGCGTGCCGAGGCGGGCCAGTTGTTCCAGCGTCGTGTCGCCGCGCAAATGCTCGCCGTGCTCCACCCGTTTGGCCGGTCCTTTACGCTGCGGGATCTCGACCGGTACGATTTCTTGCGCCAGGCGGCCGCAGGCCTGAGCTGCAGCCGCCTTGTGCTGGCTGCGCAGGGCGAAGGCATCCTGATCGACGCGGGAAATGCCAAACTGTTCAGCCACGTTCTCGGCGGTTTCCGGCATCGAATCGGTGCCGTAGGCAGCCTTCATCAGTGGGTTGACGAAGCGCCAACCGATGGTGGTGTCGAACAACTCCGCTGCGCGGCCGAACGCCTGCTCCGACTTACCCATCACGAATGGCGCACGCGACATCGACTCTACGCCGCCAGCCAGCATCAGCCCGGCTTCACCGCAGCGCAGGGCGCGGGCCGCGTTGCCGATGGCGTCCAGGCCCGAACCACACAGTCGGTTGATCGTGGTCCCGGGCACTTCCATCGGCAGCCCGGCCAGCAGGCTGGCCATGTGCGCCACGTTGCGGTTGTCTTCGCCGGCCTGGTTGGCACAGCCGAGGATCACGTCGTCGATCGCTTTCCAGTCAAGCTCGGGGTGGCGCTGGATCAAGGCCTTCAGTGGGATGGCGGCGAGGTCGTCGGCACGTACGCCGCTCAAGGCCCCGGCATAGCGGCCGATGGGGGTGCGCACGGCGTCGATGATCAAGGCATCGGCGAGGGTGGGTTCAGTCATGTTGTGTCTCCTGCGCCAGCACGGTGCCGCGCACTTTGTAGGATTTGCCATGGAACATCGCCACCAGCTCACCGCGCTGGTTGTGGATGCGCACGTCGTACAGGCCGGTGCGGCCTTTGCGGCTGACCTCGCTGGCGTCGGCGGTGAGCACGTCATCGCGCAACGCCGGGGCCAGGTAGTCAATGCTGCAGCCCAGCGCCACGGTGGCCTGGTCATAGCTGTTACAGGCAAAAGCAAACGCCGAGTCGGCCAGGGCGAAGAGGAACCCGCCATGGCACGTGCCGTGGCCCTGGATCATGTCGGCGCGTACCGTCATACGCAGGCTTGCCCGGCCCGGGCCGGCATCCAGCAGGCTGATGCCCAGGCCCTGAGTGGCCGGGTCGCGGGCATACATGGCGTCGGCACAGGCGTGTGCCAGTTCGAGTTCAGTCATGCAGGGTGCCTCCTTTGGCCTCGCAGCGACGTAACAACAGGGAAGGGCGGTAGCGGCTCTCGCCATAGCTGCGCTGCAGGTTGTCGAGCACGCGCAGGGTGTGGGCAATACCGATGTTCGTCGCCCAGGCCAGCGGGCCGCAGGGGTAATTGACACCGGCGCGCATGGCCAGGTCGATGTCGGCGGCGCTGCCGACGCCCTGCAGCACTGCATCAGCGGCTTCGTTGGCGAGCATTGCCACTGTGCGCAGTACCACCAGGCCGGGCAGGTCGGCGACCGCAGTGACCTTGAGGCCGGCCCGCTGCAGCAGGGCCACCGCCTGGTCGCGGGCGCTTTCGGTGGTATCGCCCGACCAGCTGATGGCAATCCGCGAGGCAATGCTGTAGTCCAGCGCGAGATCGAGCAGCACCAGGTTGCGCAGCCCATCTTCACGGGCGCGCTGGCTGGCGAGGCGGCCATCGGACAATGCCAGGGTGGCATCACCGACCTGGATCACGCCGCTACCGGCACGCTGGGTCACGACGATGCCGTTCTGGCGCAGGCGCTCGACCAGTGGCTGAAGTACACCCAGTTGCCCCTCGATAACGCAGGCTTCGGCCTTGGTGGAGCTGTGCAATTCGACCGGTGCAGGGCGCTCGGCGCCTTCGGCGTAGCTATAGAAGCCTTGCCCAGTCTTGCGGCCGAGGCGGCCGGCATCCACCAGCTCTTTTTGCACCAGTGAAGGCTGGAAGCGGAAGTCCCCATAGAACGCATCGAACACTGAGCACGTAACGGCGTAGTTGACGTCGTGGCCGATCAGGTCGGTAAGCTCGAACGCCCCCATGCGGAAACCACCCGCATCGCGAAGCAGCGCATCAAGGCTGGCGCAGTCCGCTGCTCCTTCCTGTAGCAGGCGCAGGCTCTCGGCATAGAAAGGCCGTGCCACACGGTTGACGATAAAGCCCGGTGTCGAGCGCGTGTGCACCGGCTGTTTGCCCCAGGCCTGGGCGGTGTCGTAGATACACGCGGCCACGGCCGGTTCGGTTGCCAGGCCTGACACCACCTCGACCAGCGCCATCAGCGGTGCCGGGTTGAAGAAGTGCATGCCCACCACCTGCTGCGGGCGTGCAAGGCCTGCAGCCAGGCTGGTAATGGACAGCGACGAAGTGTTGCTGGCAATTATGCAATCAGCCGTGCACAGGGCTTCTAGCTGGCTGAAGAGCGCCTGCTTGACCTGCAGGTTCTCGACGATGGCTTCGATCACCAGGCCGGCATCAGCCAATGCTTCGAGCGTGTCGACCGGGCATAGCCGAAGGCTGATCATTTCGCGCTCTACGGCCCGCAGCTTGCCTTTTTCCACGAGCCGGGCGAGTTGCCGTTCTATACCGGCCACTGCCTGGGCGGCAGCCCCCGGGCGGTTGTCGTAAAGCTTTACCGGGTGACCGGCCTGGGCGGCGACCTGGGCGATGCCGGCGCCCATGGCACCGGCACCGATCACCGCTACTTGCACTGTGCTTGCGAGTGCGCCCATGTTCAGCGCCCCTTGAATGCGGGTGTGCGCTTGTTCATGAAGGCGCTCACGCCTTCACGGTAGTCCTCGCTGCGCCCGGCCAAGCGTTGCAGGTCGCGCTCGAGTTCCAGTTGTTCATCGAAGCCGTTGTCGAAACTGGCATTGAGGCTGCGCTTGATCAGCGCGAGGCCATAGGTGGGCTGGCTGGCGAGCTGGCGAGCGAGGGTGAGGGCTTCGTCGCGCAGGGCGGCATCGTCCACCACGCGGTGGATCAGCCCCCATTGCTGGGCCTGTTCGGCACCAAGCCGCTCGCCCAGCATGGCCAGTGCTTTAGCCCGCGCCATGCCGACCAGGCGCGGCAGCAACCAGGTACCACCAGAGTCCGGCACCAGGCCGATTTTGCAAAATGCCTGAATGAAGCTGGCCGATCGCCCGGCCAGCACCAGGTCGCAGGCCAGTGGGATGTTGGCACCGGCGCCGGCGGCCACACCATTTACCGCACAGATCACCGGCAGCGGCAGGTCGCGCAGGGTGCGCACCAACGGGTTGTAGAACTTGTCGATCGATTCGCCCAGGTCTGGCACCTCGGCGTCTGGGGCGACGTTACGGTCGGACAGGTCCTGGCCGGCGCAAAAGCCGCGGCCCTCAGCCGTCAGCAACAGCACCCGTGCATCACTGCTCTGGCGAACTTGCTTGAGGGCTTCGCGCACTTCAAGGTGCATGGCGGCGTTGAAGCTGTTCAGCTGCTCGGGGCGGTTCAAGGAGAGGAAGGCCACGCCGTCCTCGATGGAAAACAGGATGTGCTGGAAAGTCATGACAGACTCGCTCCGTCAGTCGAGGGGTAAATGATCAGCGGCCTTGGAAGCGCGCCGGGCGCTTTTCCTGAAAGGCCTGAATGCCTTCGTCACGGTCGGCGGTGCCGGCCAGCAGGGTGAATGCATGGCGTTCGAAGCGCAGGCCACTGGCCAGGTCGGTATCACCGGCCTTGAGCAGCGCCTCTTTTGCCAGGCGCACTGCCAGCGGCGCCTTGGCGGCGATGTTGCGGGCGATCTGCATGGCGCGTTCTACGGTGAATTCGGGCTGGGTTATTTCGCTGACCAGGCCGGCTTGCTGGGCGTGACGGGCGGTGATGGCTTCGCCGGTCAGCACCATCTGCATGGCCAGCGGCTTGCCGACGGCACGCAACAGGCGCTGTGTGCCGCCAGCACCGGGGATGATGCCGAGGTTGATCTCCGGCTGGCCGAAGCGGGCGTCGCTGCCGGCGATGACGATGTCGGCACACATCACCAATTCGCAACCGCCACCCAGGGCGTAGCCGTTGACCGCAGCAATCAGCGGCTTGGCAAAGGCGGCGATGCGTTGCCAGTGGGCTACTCGAGGGTCGTTGAGGATGCCGACCAGGTCGCGCTCTGCCATTTCGCGGATGTCAGCGCCTGCGGCGAACGCCTTGCGGCTGCCGGTGAGCACAACAGCGCCTATCTGGTCATCCCGGGCGGCTGCGTCGAGCGCAGTGGCCAGCTCTGCCAGTAACTCGGTACACAGGGCATTCAGTGCCTCGGGCCGTTGCAGGGTAATGAGCTGAACGCCGTTTTCCGGCGCCTGCACGTCGAGATATCGCGGCATGTCGGGTTCCTCTGGCTGCACGCACGGCACATCGTGGGCCGGCATTTCTTGGAATTGTTTGCAGGGGCGTGACGATGGATCACGACCAGGTGGGGTGAGTATATGCATTACGTGATACGGAAATGCAACATCGAAAATTGTTTCGTGTATCTCATAGCGTCAATGATAGTGTTGCTGTCGTGCAGTGCAAATGCCGTATTCAGCGCTGATAATGGCGAGATTGCTGATTTTTTTGCTAGGTTTTCAGGAGGATCTTAGCCATGAGAAAGCGATACACGACTACGCCGATTGACGACGAAATATTTTTTGATACAAGATCGGGTGCCATTTCAAATCATTTCTGGAGCTTTCATGCCTTGCTATCGACTGGACGGCTTGACGCCTGTGGTTCACCCCACAGCCTACGTGCACCCAAGCGCAGTACTGATTGGCGACGTCATCGTCGGCCCACGTTGCTACATAGGGCCCTTGGCATCGCTCAGGGGTGATTTCGGCCGCATCGTGCTGGAAGAGGGCGCCAACTTGCAGGACACCTGTGTAATGCATGGTTTTCCGGGTGGCGACACGGTGGTCGAACGAAACGGGCATGTTGGTCATGGCGCGGTGTTGCACGGCTGCAAAGTGGGCGAGGACGCCTTGATCGGCATGAACGCTGTGGTGATGGATGGCGCCCATGTCGCACCACGCTGCATCGTCGCGGCGACGGCGTTCGTCAAAGCCCGCTTCGCATGTGAAGCGCAGAGCCTGGTGATGGGGTCGCCGGCCCAGGTCAAACGGCCCTTGAGCGAACAGGAGTTGGCCTGGAAGCAGCGCGGTACTGCGGAGTATCAGCACCTGGCGCAGCGCTGCATGAACAGCATGGTCGAATGCCCGCCATTGGCCGAAGCCGAACCAGGGCGCCCGCGCATGGAAGATACCGGTGTACGGCCCAAAGGCCAGGCTTCGGCATGAGCCTGGTAGCGTCACGCAATGGTCAGGCGGCCCGCCGCACAGGTATAGTCGGTGCTTTATCCGCGCACAGTTCGCCCATGAGCAATCTTGCCCCACTGAACAACCTGATCACTCGCTTTCAGGAGCAGACGCCAATCCGCGCCAGCTCACTGATCATCACCTTGTACGGCGATGCCATCGAGCCCCATGGGGGGACCGTCTGGCTGGGTAGCCTGATCAACCTGCTGGAGCCGATCGGCATCAACGAACGACTGATCCGCACGTCGATCTTTCGCCTCACCAAAGAGGGTTGGCTCACCGCTGAAAAAGTTGGCCGACGCAGTTACTACAGCCTGACGGGCACTGGCCGCCGCCGTTTCGAAAAAGCCTTCAAACGTGTCTACAGCCCGAGCCAACCGGCCTGGGATGGCGCCTGGACGCTGGTGTTGCTGTCGCAGCTTGAGGCCGGCAAACGCAAGGCCTTGCGTGAAGAGCTGGAATGGCAGGGGTTTGGCGTTATGGCGCCGAACCTGCTTGGCTGCCCACGGGCAGACCGCGCTGATCTGACCGCAACCTTGCGTGACCTGGAAGCCAGCGACGACAGTATCGTCTTCGAAACCCACACCCAGGAAGTGCTCGCGTCCAAGGCCATGCGCGCCCAGGTGCGGGAGAGCTGGCGTATCGATGAGCTGGGGCAGCAGTACAGCGAGTTCATCCAGCTGTTCAGGCCGCTGTGGCAGAGCCTGAAAGAGCAGCAACTGCTCGATGCGCAAGATTGTTTCCTGGCGCGCACCCTGCTGATTCACGAGTACCGCCGCCTGCTGTTGCGCGACCCGCAACTGCCAGACGAGCTGCTGCCAGGGGATTGGGAGGGAAGGGCCGCGCGACAGTTGTGCCGCAACCTGTATCGGCTGGTGTTTGCCAAGGCAGAGGAGTGGCTGAATGCGGCGCTGGAGACGGCCGACGGGCCTTTGCCGGATGTGAACGAGGGCTTCTACCAGCGCTTTGGCGGGCTGGCCTGAACAAAAATGCTACACCCTGCAGGTCGGTGATGGCGAAGGTTCTCAGCCCGGCGGCGGCAGGGCTTCAGGGTGTCGAGCATGGTGCTTTCGGGGAGTGCTTGCGTTCACCGTCAAGGCCGCCTTGCTCGAACGCCATCAATGCTGGCATGTCGAGTATTTCCACCAGCCTGCCGTGCAGGCTGACGACGTCTTGCGCACGCAAGCGGGCGACCGATCGGCATACGGTCTCCAGGCGCAGGCCCAGGTAGGATGCTATGTCCTCGCGCGACATGCGTAACATGAAGCCATGGGCGGAGTAGCCACGGTTGACGAAGCGCCGGGACAGCCCGATCAGAAAACTGGCCAGGCGCTGTTCGGCGGTGAGGTTGCACAACATCAGCACGCGCTCGTGTTCACGTACGATCTCCCGGCTCATCAAGCGGTTCAGGCTTTGTTGCAAGGCCGGAAAGTCGCGCGCCAGCGCTTGCAGGCGACGATAGGGGACCGGGCAGACTTCGCTATCTTCCAGGGCGATCGCGTCGCAGACATGGTGATCGGTAGCGATGGCATCCAGCCCGAGCACGTCGCCCGGCATCCAGAAGTTGATCACGACACCCTGGCCCTCGACGCTGTTGAGGCTGGTCTTGAAACTGCCGCAGCGCACGGCATAGAGCATGGTCAAGGGATCATTGGCATTGAACAGCGCCGTGCCTTTGCGGATGCGCATGCGCGGCCCGATCAGCGAGCCCAGGCAGCTATTGTCGTGCAGGGGCAAACCGGTGGGCAGGCACAAGCCGCTGACCCGACAATCACGGCACAGCGTCGCCAGCGGTTTCAGGTGAACCGGAGGCGAAGCAGGCTGTTCGAGCAGCGTGACTTTCAGTTGGCCAGACATGTTCAGGCCTCCTTCGCGCATCGGAAATCAGCCCGAGTCTGCGCAACTGGGCGGGGTGACCAGTCCAAGAGCATGCATGGGCAAGAAAACTGCGGAACGATGCAAACAAAGGGGTCCCTGCATCCAGTGCGCGAGGGCCAGGGGGTGATCGCCACTTTTTCGACGAACACCGCTGCTTTCATTAGGGCCATGGCACGCCTCCGGGGCTGGAAATTGTTGTTGATATGGGCGTAGCGTGCGCCCGGCAATCGGCGATACGTTGATCCTCGTCAAGTTTTTGTGCTGTGGGAAATACCGTTGGTCCATTGGGGCGTCAGTTGACAAACGTCAAGTCCGCAAAGCACCGGTAAACGATGCTTCGGTTACGTATCGCAACCGTCGAGGTGTGCCATGGAAACCCCGCAAAGACTGCTGTTGATCGCATCGCCCCTGATGCGCCGAACCCCCGTCTACGACCGAGCCGCAGCCTTGGCCAAGGCCAAGGGCATGGCGCTGCACATCGTGGCTTTCGATTATGTGGAAGGGCTTGCCACGGCGGGCCTGGTCAATGACCAGGCGCTGGCGGTGATGCGCGAAGGTTATGTGCAGCAACACCGGGAGTGGTTGGAAAACCAGGCGCAGCCGATGCGGCGCAACGGCGTCACAGTCACCACTGAAGTGGTGTGGGTGCAACATCCCTTGAACGAGATCCTGGTGCACCTGCGCGAACAGCCGTTCGCCCTGCTGATCAAGGAGTTCGAGCATGAGCCCTGGTGGGCGCGTGCCATGTTCACCAACCTGGATATCCAGCTGCTGCGCGAAACCCGCATACCGCTGCATCTGGTGCACAAGGCCAGCCATGCGTTACCGCGCAGGATCCTGGCGGCGGTGGACCTGTCCAGGCCCGAGGATCAGTTCGAAGGCTTCAACGACCAGATCATCAGTGAGGCGCTGAAACTGGCCCTGCAGTGCAGCGCGCAGATCGAATTGCTGTATGCCTACGACCTGGGTTCCATGTACCTGGACGCGGGCGGCAGCCGGGCGCATTCGTTCCTGTTCGATTCCAACGTCGCCCGGACGCTACACGAAGCACAGAGCGACGCCTTCCAGGCCCTTGCCGAGCGCAATGGCATTGCCGCCGAGCACCGCCACATGCGCATCGGCGACCCGGCCAAAGCCCTGGCCGTGTTCATGGACAACAATGATATCGACATACTGGTCATGGGCAGTTATCACCACCATGGCATCGGCTGGTTCATCGGCAGTACTGCCGAGCGGGTGTTGCATCGCTTGTCCAGCAGTGTGCTGGTGATTTCCCCCGAGCATTCCCAGTGGTGAGGTACAAGGCCCGCAAGGGCCTTGTTTTCAGGCCCGCAGGTCCAGTTCGTGGAGAATCTCGCTGACATCGCCGCCCAGGTAGCGTGAGCTGAACCCCAGCCCCTTGGTCAGCCGGTGCATGGCGTAATTGTTCGCCAGGTCCCTGGAAATCATCCACTCAAAGCCACTGCGCCGCGCCGCGCCGAGCAGGTGCCGCAGCAAGCGCGCACCCAGGCCTTTGCGCTGCCAGTCTTCACGCACCGCTACCGTACATTCGCAGCTCAGGCTGCCCGGTATGCCGGCGTAACGGCTGGCGCCAATTTGCTGCAGGCAACCGTCGACGTGCGCCAGCGCGATGTAGGCTATGCGCTGGTGATAGTCGACCGGCATCCCTTGCGGGTCCAGGCTGGGCAGGCCGCCACTGAGCCCGGCGATGAAGCGCAAGCGCCGAGACTCGTAGGCGATCGTGCTGAGAAAACGCTTGTCCCGGTCGTGATCCTCCTCGCGCAGCGGGCGGATCAGCACAGGCGTACCGTCATCAAGCTTTTCGACCCAGTGCTCGCAGGCGTTCGGCTGTTCACTCTGCTGCGTGTTCATGGTGCCTCCCGTTACCCGGATAGATGCCTGAAGCCGTTGTAACGTGGCGCGCCGCCGCAATTCTGACAATCGTCAAGTTCGGGCCGAATCACCAGTTTCTGATCTGCATCAAACGCCAGCGCGCCAGCGTTCGGAAAATTCCCTCAACACATCCCAGCCGCGCAAGCCCCGGAGGTTCATCATGGGTCAGTTTCGACAATTGCTGGTGCTGCTTACCGAAGTCGATCCCCATTCAGCCGCGCTGCGCAGTGGGCTGGCGCTGGCGCATGTCAGCGGCGCCAGCGTGCATGTGCTGGGGTTGTTCGAGCCGAGCGAGGAGCACCTGCTGCGCGAAGAGCGCCTGAACGAGGCTGATATCAAACGCCAGTACGACCACTACTGCGTGCAACTGCGGGCGCTGGCCGACCGGCACCGCGGCAGCGGTGTGATACTGACGGTCGACAGCCTTGCCGCCGTCGATATCCGCAGCGAGGCCATCGCCTACATCAGCGAACTGCAGCCGGACCTGGTGATCAAGGACAGCGAATCCGCGTCGACCCTGGCGCGGCTGTTCGGTACCCCGCTGGACAGTGCGCTGATGCGAGGTTTCAAGGGGCTCACCCTCTTCGTGCCCAAAGCGGCCGTTTCATTGCCTCGGCGCGTTCTGGTCGCCGTGGATACCTGTTTCAGCGAGACGCCAGAGGTTCAGGAACGGTTTAATCGAGGGCTGATTCGCGTCGCCCAGGCGTTGGCACTGCAGTGCGATGCTGCGTTGCATCTGCTGTCGGCCTACAACCTGGCCGGTGTGTTCGCCGCGGACATGAACGTCACCGAGGCGTGGATCGACGAGCTGCGCGCGGCGCTGCAGGAACCCTTCAACGCCTTGGCAGAGGCAGAAGGTGTGGCGCCGGACCGCCGACACTTCGTGGAGGGCGGCTCGGTGCAGGTGATACGCGAACAGGTCGTGGCACTTGAAGTCGACGCCGTGGTGATGGGCGTGGTGCAGCCCAAAGGGCTGGACAAGCTGCTGGGCGACACTACTGAACGCATGGTCGGCCATCCGCCGTGCAGCGTGCTCGCGGTCCATCCTCATGTGTTCGAAACCCAGGAGCCTTGGCCATGCAACTGACCTTTCTCGGCGGCACCGGGACGGTGACCGGCAGCAAATTCCTGTTGACCCGCGACCGCACGCGGATACTGGTAGACTGCGGGCTGTACCAGGGCTACAAGCAATTGCGCCTGCGCAACTGGGAACCCTTGCCTTCGGCACTGCGGGCGCTGGATGCAGTCGTGCTGACCCACGCCCATCTCGACCACAGTGGCTACCTTCCAGTATTGGCCAGGGAAGGCTATAGCGGACCGATCTATGCCACGCCGGCAACCTGCGCCCTGGCTGAAGTGCTCCTGCTCGACAGCGCTCGGCTGCAGGAGGAGCAGGCCGAACATGCCAATCGCCACGGTTATTCCAAGCACACCCCGGCGCGGCCGCTCTATACCGAGCAGGATGCCAAACAGGCGCTGGCACTATTGCGCCCGGTGGAGCTGCATCAGGCAACGCCGATTGCCGAGGGCATGGACCTGCTGCTGCGCACGGCTGGCCATATCCTGGGCGCGGCGACTGTGCAGGTCAGTGCGCAGGGCCAGACCTTGGTCTTCTCGGGTGACCTGGGCAGGCCGCAAGACCCGATCATGCGGGCACCGGAGCTGGTCCGTACGGCGGATGTGCTGCTTGTGGAGTCCACCTACGGTGATCGCAAGCACCCGACAGAATCGATCGAGGAGTATCTGGCCCAGGTCATCAACCAGACACTCCTGCGCCATGGCATCGTCCTGGTTCCTTCATTCGCTGTCGGGCGCGCCCAGCTGCTGATGTATTACCTCTACAAGCTCAAGCGTGACCGGCTGATCCCGGATATCCCGGTGTACCTGAACAGCCCGATGGCCACCGATGCCACGGCCCTGTATCAGCAGTTTCGCAATCAACATCGGCTACCGGCGGCGGAGTGTGCGGCGATGTGCAAGGGCACACGGATCATCCGCACGGTCGATGAGTCCCGCCACCTTGACCAGCTGCGCGAGCCGGCGGTGATCATTGCCGCCAGTGGGATGGCCACCGGTGGTCGGGTGCTGCACCACCTGAAGGCGCTGGCCCCCAATCCGCGCAACAGCATCCTGTTCTCCGGTTTTCAGGCGGGAGGCACGCGCGGGGCTGATATCGTCGCTGGCGCCCACAGCGTACGCCTGCAGGGCGAAGACGTGCCCATCCGGGCGCAGGTGCACGCCATGGAAAACCTCTCCGCCCACGCCGACGCCGACGAGATCATGGAGTGGTTGCGTGGTTTCACCCGGCCACCGCAGCAGACCTACGTCATCCATGGCGAGCCACACGCTGCCGACACCTTGCGACGGCGCATCAGCCTGGAGCTGGGCTGGCAGGTGTGCGTGCCGGAATATCAGGAAACCGTTGCCATCGACCCGGTGCGCTGAACCCGGCGCGGGAGGTAGTCATGAATACGCAAGCACGTGCGAAACTACGGGCCTGGATGCACCGGCCCAGGGGCAGCGTGGGCTGGATCGTGGCCATCGCCACGTTACTCATAGCGGCGTCTGTCTACCGTGCCGTGAGCCCGAGTTGGCGCATGCCCATGCGCGATCCGGCCGTGCTCCTGAGCCTGCTGGCCTTGTGTGTGGCGCTGGGCTGGGCCGTGCAGCGTGGCGTGAAACGCACGGTCGGCAAAGCCATTTTCAACGGCCAGGAGACGGGCTGGCAGGCCAGGCTGGCCTTCCTGCGCTCGATCACCCGGGAATCGAACGTGCTGATGGGCATGCTGTTGCTCCTGGCGGTGCTGGGCGGTGCCACCGTATGGCTGGCCGGGCGCTCCGTGGCGCAAATCATGGAAAACTGCTCGGCCAACCTGCTGGCACAGGTGCAGGTGCCTGAAAATGAGCAGCTTGCAGCGTTGGTCGGCAAGCCCGTGTGCACCTGCCTGGCGCAAACCTTCCTCCAGCGTAATGGGGTGATCCGCCTGGCGTTGTTCGAGACACCGATGCAGGAAGTGAGCGGCCTGAAGGCGCTGACCCCCGCTGATGAGCAGCGCTGCCTCGCGCAGTTCGATCTGTTGCCCGAGGAGGGGCATGCAGACACGCCTTGAAGCAATGCGGGGAGGGCCGTGGCTTGCCTCGCCCAGCAGGATGACGCGCGCGTCAGTGTAGCGGTCGAACAGCGCTGCGAATGCTGGCGTATCCAGGTGTGGCAAAGGTTCGGCGTACTGATGAAGCACCGGGGCAATATCGGCAGTGTCGACCTGATACTGCTTGCCGTACAGTTTTTCCATCAATTTATTCGAAGGGCCGTTCAGGGGAAAACTCCCGTCGTCGCGCCGCCGCGCCTTGACCTGTCAGGGTGCGGCGGCCCTGGGTCAGATCAGGGAGAGCCGGTGAATGACTTGGCTGGGGTCATCTGGGTCAGCGGCGGTGGTGAACCCCGCCGCCTTGGCCAGGTCGCGCATCGCATGGTTGGCTGCCGCGTCGACCGAATACATCTGCCGCAAGCCCTTGGTCCGGGCATGATCGATCAGGTGCTTGAGCAGCAGGCGACCCAGGCCATGGTGCTGCCAGCTGTCCATGACGGTAACGGCACATTCGCACTCGTCCTTGCCGCTGGCGGTGGCGTAGCGGGAAATGCCCACTTCCTGCAATTCGCCATCCACGTGGGCGAGGGCGACGTAGGCCGCCTGGCGATCCTGGTCGACCTTCATCAGCTGGTCGAGCATGGCTT
>NZ_SSOI01000041.1:0-48994 GCF_029873175.1 Pseudomonas sp. BN505 | reverse complement strand
GGGTCAGCGGCGGTGGTGAACCCCGCCGCCTTGGCCAGGTCGCGCATCGCATGGTTGGCTGCCGCGTCGACCGAATACATCTGCCGCAAGCCCTTGGTCCGGGCATGATCGATCAGGTGCTTGAGCAGCAGGCGACCCAGGCCATGGTGCTGCCAGCTGTCCATGACGGTAACGGCACATTCGCACTCGTCCTTGCCGCTGGCGGTGGCGTAGCGGGAAATGCCCACTTCCTGCAATTCGCCATCCACGTGGGCGAGGGCGACGTAGGCCGCCTGGCGATCCTGGTCGACCTTCATCAGCTGGTCGAGCATGGCTTCACCGGGCTCCCTGAGCTGGCACAGGAAGCGGAAATGCCGTGATTCGGGCGATAGCCGTTCGATGAAGGCTTTTTCGCGTTCACGGTCCTGGGCCTGCAAGGGCCTGATAAGCACGTGAACGCCGTTTTCAAGGGCTTCGATCCAGTGTTCACCCGAAGGTTTGGGGAACGAAGGCGTTGTGTGCACACGGGAAGTCTCGGCAGGTGCCATGGCAATGTCCTCTATGTCGAATGAACAAGGAAGTTCAGTGTCGACAGTAGGCCCTGCGCTGACTTGACAGTTGTCAAATGCTTCACTCATGACCTGTCAAACCGATAGAAAAAGCTCCCCCGATTCAGGGTCAGCCAACGCCTGCTGACGCGCCTTGGCGTAGACCACGAGCAAGCTGCATTTCAGGTTGCTTAGCAGGTATTCCAGGGTCGCGAACTGCCAGGCGCGGTGAGGGCTGGTGATCACCACGGTGTCGTAGCCGCAGCGATTGGCGTATGCGCAGAGGGTGTGCGCGCCTGATCCGACGATCAACTGGTGATGCGCGTTAGGGATGCCCAGTTGCGCGACGAAACGTTTGAATTCGCTTGCGAGGGATTCATACGAGGGGATTTCCGCCAGGCTGTAGTGCTCGCTGTGACGCAGGAGGGCGGCCTGGTCATAAACGCAGAAGAGATGCATCTTCGCCTTGCGCGCATGGGTTATGAGCCTCGCGGCTTCGACGACTGCGGCATTCGCTTCCCCGTCGTCCAGGTCTTCGCAGCTGGCCGGCGCCGCTACAAACAGCTTGGCTTGACTTAGCTCTGAACGTTCCCGTGCAAACAACACGGGGCAGGGCGCAAGCCGCATGAGTTCGAGGCCGAAACTGACGAGACCGTCGGCTTGAGCCTGCAGAACTATCAGGTCGGCGGCGCATGCCCTGGCCAGCTTGACCAGTGCTTTCGCCGTGGGTTTGATTCGCCTGACCTCCGGCTCCAGGTGGATGCCGCTGTCGAGGAAGACCTTGGCCACGCCTTTCTGTCTGCCCAGGGTATCAAGATGCCTGGACTCGGTAGCAGGCGGCGCTATGTGGATGGCGAGGGTCACCGAGGCGCCGACAGCCGTCGCCAGCTCGATCGCCTGTTCGATAGCTGGATCGTATCGATCTTCGTTGGCTGCAAGGACAAGCAAGCTACTGATTTCCATGATCTGCACCTTTTGGCTGAGAGCGCCTGGCAAACAGTCGGGCTTCTGCGAAGCGTTCGACGCTTGAGCATGCAGGCGCACGCAAGGCGCGGTTTGATCTTCATCAAGTCGCCTCGGGTGGCATGCAACCCTTGGTCGGATAGACCGCTAACGTTTTGTGGGGCCGCTAACTTGAATAGATGCCCGCCTGCAAAAAAGCGGAGGCATCGTCATGTCAGGCTCTGCAGAAATGGGGGCAAGGCCCCATGTGAAGTGCCTTGCGTGTTCGTTGAGCCGGCTCTGTCTGCCCGCTAGCCTCAGTGCCGACGAAGTGGACAAGCTGGAGCGGATTGTCCGCCGTAACCGGCCGTTGAAGCGGGGTGAATACCTGTTCAAGGCCAATGAGCCCATGGAGCACGTGTTTGCCTTGCGCTCCGGGGCGATCAAGAATTTTCTGCTTGATGCCGACGGCACCGAACGGGTGACTGGCTTCATTCTGCCGGGGGAAATGCTGGGGCTGGACGCTATTGGTGCCAGTCATTATCGAAGCTTTGCCGTAGCCCTTGAAATATCGCTTGTCTGCTCCATCAGGCTGGACCAGCTGGTGGACCTCTCCGGCCAGATTCCGGGGTTACGTTATCAATTGCTTCACATGCTCAGCCTGGGGATCCAGGGCAAGGACGAGCACCTGCGCTGCTGCCATGGGCGGGCCGACCAGCGGCTGGCGGTCTTCCTGTTGGGTATGTCGGCGCGTTACCAGGCGCGGGGGCTGCGGGCTGATATGTTCAAGCTGCCGATGTCCCGAGCTGATATCGCCAACTACATGGACCTCACGCAGGAAACGATCAGCCGACTGTTCGGCCGTTTCGTCCATTCAGGTTTCCTGCAATGCGTCGGGCGTGAGGTCAGGCTCATCGACATGCAAGGCTTGGTCAACCTGACCCATCTAGAGGAACCCACTTGAGTGCAGCAAGCAATCGGTCATAGCGTTGCACAGGCCCGCGTTCGAGTGGGGGCCTAACGCAGAGTGTGCGTGGTACATGATCTGTGCGTATCCAGATTCGCTGCGGGGCTACGCCTGTTTGCCAGCATAGCTGAGCCAGTTGGCGCGCTACCTGTGGCGGTGCGCAACAGTAGACCGTGTCCGGGTGAAAGGTGGTCAGCAAGCGCCTGATATGCCACCAGCCACTGCTGCTGTCACGCGGCAGCGGAGGCAGCGCCGCCAGCCAGGTTTGGCATTCCTCTGGCAGCAGCTCGGCCGCAATGCCGTCATGTGACAGCTGCAACTGTACCCAAGGCAGCCAGCAGCGAATCTCATCCAGCGCGCCCAGCAAGGGCAGCAGGCCATCGGCGCGAGCGATGGCCAGCAGCCTTGTACTTTGCAGGGGCAGCGGCCAGGCGCTGCCGAGCGGCCCGGTATAGTCAAACAGCTCTCCCACCCGACCCAATGGCTGCGCATGCTGAATGCTGACGATAAATTGCCCGGCGACACCAGGCAGGGTCACATAGCTGCATGGCCAGCACTCGCTACCACGGCCGAGCATGCAGTACTGGCCTGCCATTGCCTCGCTGCACGGCTGGCGGCAAAGGGCCAGGCGCACGAATTGCTGGATGCCCGGCCCCGGCAACGTTTGCAGCAAGCGGACGCTGGCACTGCCATCTTGGTTCATGGCTGCCTCGCACTGTAATCATGTCTTGCTGATATCAGCCTAGGCCGTAGTCAATGCGGCATGTTGACCAGGATCAAACCGGCGGGCGGAAGGGGCGCCACGCTGTTGATAAAGGTCAAACGGGGGGGAGCCCCACGGCGCATGCTCGAGGCGTCTCCCTGGGAGGCATTACTCATTCGAGGAGGTCGCCATGTCAGAAGTTGCTAAGAAAGTGCCTGTTACCCCGGTCGCCACCCAGCCAGCCAAAGCTTCGCCGCCCAGCGTCGAACCTTCGGATCTGTGGCGGCCCTTCCAGCAATTGCGCCGTCAGATCGACAGCCTGTTCGAAGATTTTGGCCGGCGGCCGATGCGCATGCCGTTCAGCCACACGCCATTCGATGTTGAACCTTTCTGGCGGCGTGACCTGTTCACCCACGGCATGCCGGCCATGGACATCAGCGAACAGGCCGAAGAGTACCGCATCAGCGCCGAGTTGCCCGGCGTTGATGACAAGGACATCGAAATCAAGCTCGCCAACGGCAACCTGGTGATCCGCGGCGAGAAACACGAAGAAGTGGACGAAAAGCGTAAGGAATATCACCTCTCCGAGCGCCATTACGGCAGCTTCGAGCGGGTCTTCCAGCTGCCCCGTGAAGTCGACGCCGAGAAGATCAACGCCCAGTTCAACAAGGGCGTGCTGCTTGTGCACCTGCCCAAACGCGCCGAAGCCATCCATCCGGAAAAGGTGATTCCGATCAAGAGCGGTAAATGATCACCCATTACTACTGCATCGAGGAGCAAGGAGGCTCCGCCTGTGGAGGTAGAACATGATGTCCATTGGCAAATACTGCAACCGTGACGTGGTCACCGCACCACCCGGTATCTCCATCTATGCCGCGGCGCGGATGATGAATCAGTACCATGTCGGCGATCTGGTGCTGGCCGAACATGTCGACCGCGAGCGTTGTCGGCCCATCGGCCTGATCACCGATCGCGACCTGGCGTTGCGGATCATTGCGCGCAACCCACCGGATCAGGAAGACTTGCAGGCAGTCGATGTGCTGCCCCGGCCTTTGATCACCGCCAACCAGAACGAGGACCTGTTCGATGTGATCCTCAATATGCGCCGCGCCAATATCCGACGCATTCCGGTAGTCGATGATTTCGGCCTGCTGGTCGGCATCGCCACGGCGGACGACCTGGTGGGCCTGCTGTCGGACCACCTGCACGAACTGTCACTGCTGATCCGTCAACAGAGCCGGCGGGAGGAAGATCTTCGCGGCGAAGACCTTTGAGCGCGCGCGGGCGCGATGACGAAAGGAGGCTGGCATGAGTGATTTAACCGGTACTGAAGAACTCGAAAGCCTGGACGCCTATTGGCGGGCGGCGAACTACCTCACCGTTGGCCAGATCTATCTGCAGGGCAATGCCTTGTTGACCAGGCCCTTGACCTTGGCCGATGTCAAACCTCGGCTGCTGGGCCACTGGGGGACGTCCCCGGGGCTCAACCTCGTCTATACCCATCTGAACCGGTTGATTCGCCAGTACAGCCTCAATGTGCTGTTCGTCACGGGGCCTGGCCACGGCGGTCCTGCCCTGGTCGCTCAGGCATACCTCGACGGTACCTACACCGAGCTCAACCCATTGGTCGAGCGCAACGCACTTGGAATGGCCCGGCTCTTTCGGCAGTTTTCCTGGCCTTATGGCATTGGCAGCCATGTCGGCCCCCATGTGCCTGGCTCCATTCACGAAGGGGGCGAACTGGGCTATTCGCTGGCCCATGCCTATGGTGCCGCCCTGGACAATCCGCAACTGATCGTGGCGTGCGTCATTGGTGATGGTGAGGCCGAAACCGGGCCACTGGCTGCCAGCTGGCACTGCAACAAGTTCCTCAACCCCGCCCGCGACGGCGCGGTGCTGCCCATCTTGCATCTGAACGGTTACAAGATCGCCAACCCCAGCGTGCTGTCGATGATCAGCGAGGAGGAGCTGACCAGCCTCATGTATGGCTATGGCTATGATCCGTATTTTGTCGAGGATGACGAGCCGATGGAGGTCCATCGCGCGTTGGCCAGGACGCTGGATGTCATCTACGAGAAGATCAGCCAGATCCAGCGCCTCGCGCGGCATGCCGAAGACCCGCAGGTGGTCGACAGGCCCTTGTGGCCGGTGCTGATTCTTCGTACCCCCAAGGGGTGGACGGGGCCCAGGTACGTGGATGGGCAACGCGTAGAGGGCACCTGGCGGTCCCATCAGTTGCCGTTGGCGGACCTCGACAAACCGCCGCACCTGATGCAGCTGCAACAATGGCTGGAAAGTTACCGTCCCCATGAGCTTTTTGACGCACAGGGTACGTTGTTGCCTGAGCTGGCCGCGCTGACCCCAACTGGCCGGCGACGCATGAGCGCGAACCCCCATGCCAACGGCGGTCTCTTATTGCGGGCCCTGGATTTGCCGCACTACGCCGATTACTGCGTGCCGATGCCGGGCCCTGGTCAGGTGCGGGCCGAGGCGACCAGAGTGCTGGGTGGTTATGTACGCGATGTCATGAAGAACAGCCTTGCGTCGCAGAATTTCCGCCTGTTCGGCCCTGACGAAACGGCGTCCAACCGTCTGGATGGGGTGTTCGAGGCAACCGACAAGGTATGGCTGGATGCTCACGCCAGCGATGATGGACACCTTTCGGCACAGGGACGGGTCATGGAGATCCTCAGTGAGCACATCTGCGAAGGTTGGCTGGAGGGGTATCTGCTGACCGGCCGCCATGGCCTGTTTTCCTGTTACGAAGCCTTCATTCATATCGTCGATTCGATGATCAACCAACATGCCAAATGGCTCAAGACAGCGGCCGAGGTACCGTGGCGCAAGCCGATCGCCTCATTGAATATCCTCCTGACTTCGCATGTCTGGCGGCAGGACCACAATGGTTTCTCGCACCAGGACCCAGGCTTGCTCGACCTGTTGGCAAACAAGAAGGCCAATCTCGCGCGGATCTATCTGCCCCCTGACGCCAACTGCCTGTTGTCGGTGGCTGAGCATTGCCTGCGCAGTCGTGGGTACATCAATGTGATCGTTGCCGGTAAGCAGATGGAGTGGCAGTGGCTCGACAGCGAAGCGGCCGCCGTGCATTGCCAATCAGGTATCGGGCGCTGGGGCTGGGCCTGCCATGATGACGAGGTGCCCGAGGTGGTGCTTGCCTGCGCGGGCGATGTGCCGACGCTTGAGGTGCTGGCGGCGGTTACGCTGCTGCAAGAGCATGCCCCAGACGTGCGCGTGAGGGTGGTGAATGTCGTTGACCTCATGGCCCTGCAAGTGTCGCAACAGCATCCTCACGGGCTGTCCGACAGCGACTTCAATGGGCTGTTTACCGAAGATCGTCCGGTAATCTTTGCCTTCCACGGCTATCCGGCGTTGATCCACCGCCTGATCTACAAACGCGCCAACCCGCAACGATTCCATGTGCGGGGCTTTCGCGAAGAGGGTGCAACCACCACGCCGTTCGACATGGCGGTCATCAACAACCTGGACCGCTACCAGTTGCTGCTCGATGTGTTCGAGCACGTGCCACGCTTGCAGCCCCAGCTCGAACAGGCCCGCGCCCGCTATTGGGCAACGATGGAAAGGCACAAGCTCTACCTCATCGAGCATGGCAAAGACATGCCTGAAGTTGCGCAATGGCGTTGGGCTTCACCGCTAGGGGCCTGACCCAGCCTTACTTGGCCTTCCAGTACTTCTGCATTTCGAGGAACAGGAACGAGGCGGTCCAAGTGATCAGCACCAGGCCGGTGAGGTACTTGAGGTGGCCGGTGGGCGCGATGTCGCCGAAGCCTATCGTGGTGTAGGTGGTGAAGGAAAAATACACGCAGTCGAGGAAACTCCCGTCGAAATTGCCACTGAGCGTGCCCCAGCCCGGGGCATGGGCCATCAGGTAATAGGCCAGGGCAAAGCACCACACCTCCAGGGCGTGCGCCAGCAGCGCCCCGAATACACCCGCCACGATGCGAAAACGGCTCCAGACCTTGAGTTGTGGTAGCCAGTCGTTCAGGCGCAGCAGGCATTCGTAGTGAATGATCACCACCAGGATCACCACCAGCATGTTGATCAGTGTCACAGAGAACATGGCGGGTACCCTGGCCAGGATTGACGGTTCATTTGCTGACATCGACCAACACATAGGTGGCGGGCTCATTGGCCTGGGGTTGCAACGCCGGGAATTCTTCGGGGGTGATGGTCTCCTTGGCCAGCAACAGGCGCGCGCCTGCGTCCAGGTCCTTGCGGCGCTGCTCCAGCAAAGCCCGCGCCTGGCCATAGGCTTCTTCGAGCAAGCCGCGGACAGCCAGGTCGATCTCGCGCGCGGTTTGCTCCGAGTAGTCCTTGCGCTCCTGGCGCAACACCGAATCTCCCAGATAGCCGGCTTGCTGGCGGTCCAGCACCGCCTGGCCCAGGGCCGGGCTCATGCCGAAGCGGGTGACCAGCTGGCGGGCGATGTCGGTGGCGCGCCCGAGGTCGTCGGCGGCACCCGTGGAGACCTGGCCGAACGCCAGGTGTTCGGCGGCGCGCCCGGCCATCAGCACGACCAGGCGGTCGCGCAGCATCTGGGTGCTGATCAGGTAGCGGTCATCGGTCGGCCGTTGCAGGGTGTAGCCCAGTGAACCCGCGGCGCGGGGAATGATCGACACCTTGTGTACCGGGTCCATCGCCGGCAGGCTGCTGGCGGCCAGGGCATGGCCCATTTCGTGGTACGCCACCACCTGCCGCTCGTCGCTGCACAGCACGCTGCCTTTGCGCTCGACGCCTGCCACCAGGCGCTCGACCGCCGCGGTGAAGTCCTGCAACTCGACCCACTGGCTGGAGCGCCGGGTGGCGACGATGGCCGCCTCGTTGACCAGGTTGGCCAGGTCGGCGCCCGTCAGGCCCGGGGTGATCTCGGCAATCCGCTCGCAGTCCAGGTCGTTCTTGTAGATGATCTTGTGCAGGTGGACTTTCAGGATCGCCAGGCGCCCCTTGCGGTCGGGCCGGTCGATGAGAATCTGCCGGTCGAAGCGCCCGGCACGCAGCAGCGCCGGGTCCAGCACTTCCGGGCGATTGGTCGCTGCCAGCAGCACCACGCCTTCACGCGGGTCGAAGCCGTCGAGTTCGGCCAGCAACTGATTGAGGGTTTGTTCCTTCTCGTCATTGCCGCCAAAGCTGCCGACGCCGCGCATCTTGCCCAGGGCATCCAGTTCGTCGATGAAAATGATGCAAGGTGCGGCCTGGCGGGCCTGGTTGAAGAGGTCACGCACCCGCGCGGCACCCACGCCCACGAACATCTCCACGAACTCCGAACCGGAGATCGAGAAGAACGGCACCGCCGCTTCCCCGGCGATGGCCTTGGCGACCAGGGTCTTGCCGGTGCCGGGTGGGCCTACCAGCAACGTGCCCTTGGGCACATGGGCGCCTAGGCGCGCATACCACGCCTTGTTTTTCAGGAAGGATACGATCTCGGTCAGTTCGCCCTTGACGTCGTCGATACCGGCCACATCGGCGAAGGTTACCTGGGTGTCATGTTCGACATAAACCCGCGCGCGTGACTTGCCCACCCCCATCAACCCGGCCAGCCCCTGTTTTTGCCCCAGGCCATGAAACAGGAAGTACCACAGTACCAGCATCATCAACAGCGGCATCAACGCACCCACCACGGTCGCCACAGTGCTGTCCTCGACGACGCCAGAGAACGCCACCCCAGAGCGCCCCAGTTGCTCGCTCAGTGCCGGGTCGACGCGCACGGTGGAGAACACCGAATGGCCATCGATCGGTTCCTGCAGCCTGCCGAGGATACGGTCGTGCTCGATATGCAGGTCGCTGACCTTCTGCTGATCGAGCAATTGCAGGAACTGGCTGTAAGGGATGGCTTGCGTGGCCGGCTGGTTGAACAGGCCGAACTGCACGGCAGCGAGCACCGCCAGGCCGACTGCAAGGAGGTAGAGCTTCCAGGGCTGATCCTTGTTCATGGCCATCTCTCCTCGGTGCGGCGGCGCTAGGCGATCAACAGATAATCTTCGACCTTGCTGACGCCCGGCACCGACCAGGCCGCACGTTCGACCACTTCTCGCTCGCGCAACAAATGCACCTTGCCTTCCAGCTTGACCACGCCACCGTTGACCGTGACGCGGATGCCCTCGGCCTGGATTTCGGCACTGCGCTTGAGTGCGTCCTCGATGTGGCGCTTGATATCGACCGCGTCGGCCCGGGCTTTGAGGGTGATGCGGTTGTGCACGCCAACCACGCCCGACAGGCGCCAGACCGCCTGTTCGATCACTTCCTTCTGGTATTGCCAATCGAGCTGGCCTTCCAGGGTTACCGTCCCTTTTTGCACGGTGACCTTGATGCCCTCCACGTTGGCGTCCGAGCTCCAGGCGATGATGTTCAGGGCACGGCTGGCAATCGTGTCGTCAGCGGTCCCTTCGAGCTTGTTTAGGCGTACCTCTATCTCCTCGGCCAGCCCGCGCACGCCTTTCATGGCCTTGACCGTGCGCTCGGCACTGACTTTCTGGGCGTAGCTGTTGACGTGCCCGGAGAGGGTGACCACACCGTCCTGCACCGTCACGCCGATGCTGGCGGCATTGATATCAGGTTTGAATTCCAGCTCTTCGAGCACAAGGTCTCGCAGGTCAAGGTCGTTCATGATCGGCTCCGATAGCGGACAGGGGAGGGGCTGAAGTGCCCTGAGTCCTTGTTTCTACCCTTGTGCCGGCCAACGCGATTGACAAATGTCAGGCTGCGGTGCACGGCGCCATCGATACTCAGCGTGTCCTGGGCATGCATGAGGGTGCGGATATGCGACGTTATGTGCTTTGCGGGTGGGCAAGCCTGCTGCTGATTACTGTTTCAGGCTGCACCGCGTGGCGCGCCGAGGAATACGATGCGCGCCTGGAGTCGGCGGAGAACAATGCCGCCACCGCGAGGTTGCGCGCCGATCAGGTGTGTTACCGCATCGATCTGGTCGAGCAGACTGCCAACGAGGCGCTGCGGCGGGCAACCCAGGCTCAGGACGAAGTGCAACAACTGCGCCAGCAGGCCAGACACAAGTAGACCGCCATGCCACGTCGATTGCTCGACCCGGCACTGTTGGGGATCTGCCTGCTGGCCTTGCTGACTGGCGGCGTGGCCTACGCGGCGCAGCGGCCTGCCTGGGCCGCGCTGGCCTGGGCCACTGGTGGCCTGGTCATGGCCGGGGTCCTGGCGGTGGAAATGCTCAGGCGCCTGGCCCGGGGGGAGGCGGGTATCGACCTGATTGCCTTGTTATCGATCGGCGCCGCGCTGGCCCTGGAGAACATGCTGGTGGCTGCGGTGGTGGCGCTGATGCTGGCCACTGGCCGCGCACTTGAAGCGTTCAGTGTGCGTCATGCCGAGCGCGAACTGCGCGCGCTGATCGACCGCGCGCCGCAACGTGCCTGGATCCAGGAACAGGACGGGCTGTGTGAGGTTGCGGTGGACCAGGTCAGGCCAGGTCAGGCCGTGCTGGTGCGCCTGGGTGAAATCGTGCCAGTGGACGGGCGCCTGCAGAGTCCACTGGCCACGCTGGACGAGGCGGCACTGACCGGGGAGTCGTTACCCGTCACTCGCCATCGCGGCGAGTCGGTGGCCAGCGGGGTGTGCAACGTCGGCGCGCCGTTGCTGCTGGTGGCCACGCAGACCGCGGCGCAAAGCACCTATGCCGGCATCGTGCGCCTGGCCGAGACGGCACGCCAGTCACGGGCGCCCTTCGTGCGCCTAGCTGACCGCTACGCGCTGGCCTTCATCCCGCTGACGTTGCTGATCGCCGCGCTTGCCTGGTGGGCCAGTGGCGACCCGCAGCGCGTGCTGGCGGTGCTGGTGGTCGCCACGCCTTGCCCGCTGATACTGGCGGTGCCGATTGCCGTGCTCTCGGGCATCTCGCGAGCGGCGCGGCGTAGCATTCTGGTGCGCGATGGCGCGGTTCTGGAGGCGCTTGCCGGGATCCGCCAGGTCTTTCTCGACAAGACCGGAACCTTGACCAGCGGTCACGCGCGCTTGCAATCGATTGAACTCAACGGGGAGGGCGCGCCGCTGCAGGTCTTGCAGTGGGCCGCGTCATTGGCCCAGGCATCCACCCATCCGATCGCTCGGGCTATTGTCGACGCTGCCCTTGCGCGGGGCCTTGCCCTGACGGCGCCGGAACAGGTGCAGGAGGCTCCAGGCCAAGGGTTGGCCGGCCAGGTGCAAGGCAAAGGCGTGCGCTTGGGGCTGCTGGCTTACGTGCAGCAGGGCAGGGATGCGGGCCATTGGGCACAGGCGTGCTTGCAGCAGTTGGACTATCTGGCCAGCAGTGGCAGTTTCGTGGCCGTGGATGGCGAATTGAAGGCGATGCTGCGACTGGCCGACGATGTGCGTCGGGAAACACCCCAGACCCTGCGCCGGCTTCGAGCGCGCGGAATCGATCAGATAGTCATGCTGACTGGCGACCGCCCCCAGACGGCGCAAATGATCGCATTGACGGCGGGTATTGATGCGCTTCGCTCTGGCCTCTCGCCGCAGGATAAGGTCCGCCTGGTTCAGGAAGGTCGCCAAAAAGGCCCCGCGCTGATGGTCGGGGATGGCATCAATGATGCGCCGGCACTGGCTGCTGCCGATGTCGGGGTTGCCATGGGTGCGTCCGGCGTGACGGCCTCGGCGCAATCATCCGGCGTGGTCTTGCTGGTCGACAGGCTGGATCGCTTGATCGAAGCGCTCGACATCGCCCGACACGCCGTGCGCATTGCCCGGCAAGGCGTGTGGGTGGGCATGAGCCTCTCGCTGCTGGCCATGCTGTTCGCTGCGGCCGGCTACCTGCCTGCGGTCATGGGGGCGGTACTGCAGGAAGGCATCGACCTGTTGATCATCCTCAATGCCCTGCGCGCCCTCGGCCCGGTCGCTGGCGATGGCCGCAACGGGTTGCCGGCCGTGAGCCTGCAGCGCATGCAGGACGAGCATCGGAAGCTGGAAGGGTTGTTGACCGAACTGAGCCAGATGGCGCGGGACTTTGCCAGCCGCCCTGCGCCGCAGGCGCGGGCCGACCTTGGGCGCCTGGTCGCCGCCCTGCATGGCTTGCTGGAGCGCCATGAGCGGGACGACGAGCAGCGGCTATACCCTTTGTTGAGCCGCTACATGGGGGGCGAGGATCCGCTCTCGCCGCTCAGCCATACCCATCGGGAAATGTTCAGGCTGATCCATTTGCTGACGCGCATGAGCGAGGATTTCACCCAGGCCGCTGCCAACCCGAGCGCCGACGAGATCCAGCACCAGCTCATACGCCTGGATACCTTGGCGAAATTGCATTTCGACCAGGAAGAAGCCTTGTATCGGTACCTCGACAAACACTGAGCGACGCTGCAGGCGTTCGCACGCTTGATAAAAATCAAGCGCCCAGGGCAGCGTGCGCTGGATGCTGGCTGCAGCAGTCAATCACGCTGCCCTGCACGGGAGCCGAAAATCATGCCGCACAGCAAAATCCTCTTTCGGTCAGCGGCGCGGGAGAAGATCCTCAGTGGCGCCACCCAGCTCGCCGATGCCGTACGCGTCACCTTGGGCCCCAAGTCGAAGTCGGTGCTGATGCAGAGCACCTGGGGGCGCCCGACTGTCTGTAACGATGGCGTGTCCATCGCCAAGCGCGTCGACTTGCAGGACGCTGAGGAGAACCTCGGCGCCCAGATGCTGCGCCAGGCAGCCGAGCGCACGGCGGAGGCGGTTGGCGATGGCACTAGCACGGCGACGGTACTGGCCCAGGCAATTCTTGCCGATGGCGTCAGAAACGTGGTGGCCGGAGCCAGTGCCATCGACCTCAAGCGCGGCCTGGACAAGGGCCTGGCGCTGGTTCAGGCGGCATTGCTGGCGCAGTCGCGTGCGGTCAACACGATCCGGGAAAAAGCCCAGGTGGCCACATTGTCCGCCCACAACGACCCCTTGATCGGTCAGCTGGTCGCTGACGCCCTGGAAAAGGTCGGTGTGGAAGGCGTGGTGAGCGTGGAGGAATCCAAGACCACCGAAACCGTGGTCGACATCATGGATGGCATGCGTTTCGACCGGGGGTACGTGTCCCCGTACTTTGTCACCGACACCGAAAAGATGCAGGTCGAACTCACCGATGCGTGTGTACTGCTGTGCGATCACAAGATTGGTGCGCTGGCTGACCTGCTGCCATTGCTCGAACAGGTGGCCAAGAGCGGCCAGCCGTTGATGGTGATCGCCGAGGACATCGACGGCGAAGCCTTGACCACACTGGTGGTCAATCAGATTCGCGGAGTGTTGCGCGCCGTGGCGGTTAAGGCTCCTGGGTATGGTGATCGGCGCAAGGAAATGCTTCAGGATATAGCTGTACTCACGGGGGCCACAGTGGTGTCGGCTGAGTTGGGCGTCAATCTCGACAGCCTGCAACTGTCCCAGCTGGGCTAGGTTCACCGTGCGCTGGTGCTCCAAGACAGCACCGCCTTGGTCGGAGGCAAAGGCACGCAGGAGGCCGTGGCCGAGCGTGTCGCGCAAATCCGTGCGCAGATCGCCTCCAGTACCAGTGATTATGACCGGGAGAAGCTTCAGGAACGCCTGGCCAGGCTTGCCGGTGGCGTGGCTGTCATCCGCGTGGGCGCACCTTCCGAAGCCGAGATGAAAGCGCGCAAGGACGCTCTGGATGACGCCTTGGCGGCTACCCGCGCAGCGATTGCCGAGGGCATCGTGCCCGGCGGCGGCCTTGCCTTGCTCAAGGCTGTGCCTGCCTTGCTTGCCGAAGAGCCCAGCCATGAAGGTGACACACGCACGGGGCTGCAGATCCTGCGCCGGGCACTGGAAGCGCCAGCACGGACGATCGCTGAAAATTCCGCTGTGGACGCGGGCGTCGTGGTGGCTCGCATGCTGGCCGAAACGGGCAGCATCGGCTTCGATGCCGCATCCAATACGTATGTCGACATGTACGAGACAGGCATCATCGACCCTACGAAAGTGGTGCGCGTCGCACTCGAAAATGCGGTCTCGGTCGCCAGCATTCTGCTGCTGACTGAAGCCACCATGACCGATATCCCGGAGAAGACCGCACCCCTGATGCAACCCCCGCTGCCTGAGTGATCAGGCCGGCCCACCATTGGAGGCAATCATGAGTCACTATCAACGCCTGTTGCTGATCATGCGCCCGATGCTGCACCAGGCGGCCGCCCTGGAGCAGGCCGTTGCACTGGCCCGATCCGCATCGGCCAGCCTGCACATCGTCGCCTTGCTCGAATCACTGGACAAACTCTGGCTGCTGGAGTCCGGTAAGCACCAAACGGAGCGGGAGGCTTACCGGCTTGCTCAGCAGCGACAGCTGGAAACCCAGGCGAACGCGCTGCGCGCCTCTGGCGTGCAGGTGACGACCGAGGTGGCCTGGAGCAATGACCTGCAGGATGACATCCTGCAGCACGTCATGGAGATGCAACCGGACCTGCTGCTCAAGCAGGTCGAACATGAGCCCGCGCTCAAGCGCGCGTTCTTCACGCCGCTGGACTGGCAACTGTTGCGCCACTGCCCGGTCCCGGTCTACTTGCTCGGTGCCAGCCGGCCGGCGTTGCCGCGCGAGGTCGTGGCGGCGGTGGACGTGGCCGACACCTCGGCTGAGGGGCAGGCCCGAAATGACAGCATCGTCCAGCAGGCCAGTGCCTTGGCCTTGCAGACAGGGGCGCAACTGGACCTGCTGCACGCCTGCGACCTGTCGATGGCCTACATGGGCGACATGGGCTATGCCGCCTGGGCCATCGGTGACATTGCCGCGCCTTTGCGCCAAGCGCTGGAGGACGATTTCAAGAAACTGGCCGAGCGCTTCGGAGCGCCACCGGAACGCCGCCACTTCGTGCTGGGCCGCCCGGTCGCGGTGCTCAGCGAATACGTCGAGTCACAGCCGGTGGACGTGCTGGTCATGGGCCGGCCCATCGCACGGGGACTGGACCGTCTGTTCGGCAGCACCACCGAACATGTGTTGTACCAGGTGCCTTGCAATATCCTGGTGGTGTAGGGCTGTGCGGCTGGCTACGCCATGGGCATGAGGCGCTCAGCGACCAGGGCGCTGCTGTCGACGATGTCCAGCTGGGCCCGGCAAGCGGCGGGCAGGCGAAAGGGCGTGATGCTGTCGGCGACCAGGATGCGGTCGAACATCCCGCTTTCGAACAGCGTTCCTGCGGCGGTGAACAGACCGTGGGTGGCGGCAGCCAGAATGCGGGATGCGCCAGCTCGATGGCAGGCGTGTGCGGCCCGCAACAGTGTCTGGCCGGTACTGATCATGTCGTCAAACAGCACGACCGTGCAGCCAGCCACATTCCCCACCAGGCACTCGCCGCTGAGCTGCGTGTGTTGCCGGTGCTTTTCCACCATGGCCATGGCCACCGGGCGCGCGAGCAAATGGGCCAGTGCGTGGCGAAACTGTTCGGCGCGCTTGATACCGCCCATGTCCGGCGACACCACCGTGATGACCTGCTCAGCAAGCAGCGGCGCCAGGCGCTCGGCAAACAGCTGCGCGCAGTTGAGGTTCCAGGCCGGGATCCGGTAGGCATTGTCGAACGCGCTGGGATTATGCACATCCAGCGCCACCACCCGGTCGATGCCGCAGCTTTCCATCAGGCGCGCCACGTGAAGGGTAATGGTCGAATCCTGAAATTCCACCTTGCGGTCCTTGCGTCCGTAGCACAGATAGGGCGTCACGGCTGTCACCTGGCTGGCGCCAGCATCCTTGAGCGCACCACAGAAGAACAGTAGCCGGCACAGTTTGTCGTGAGCGCTGTGGTGCGTGTCACCATAAAGTGAGTGGAAAACGACGGCGTTTCGCCCCTCGACCGGGTCCATGGGCCAGCACTTGTGTTCGCCGTCCTCATAGTCTCGCTCTTCATGTGCCGACAGCGTGACGCCCAGGCGTCGGGCAACGGCATCGCCATAGCCTTCGCTCCCTTGCAATGCAAACATCAATGGCGCTGTGGTGTTCATGCGCGGTACTCCCCGGGTCGTTATCGGCAACATAAGCGGCGTGGCACCGCTGGGTTTGACGATTATCAAGTACAGCGTGGCCCATGGGCGGACACTGTGCAGGTCAGCGCATGCCAATGGCTGCGATCTTCACAATCCGTACAGCGAGCACGCCGATGGACAAGTATCAGAAAAGCCACAAGGACAAATTGTTCAAAACCCGTCCCTTCGACCCCTACGCCATACCCCTTCGCCCGAGTGGCAACGCGCTTTGCCCGCAATGTGGCGCCGTCTATCACGAGGGTGAATGGCACCCGCACGGCGCCAACGGCCTCGGGCTGCTGGAGTCGACCGTATGCCCAGCCTGCCGACGCATCGAAGACCATGCCGCAGCGGGCCAGGTGCGCGTGTCGGGCCGTTTCCTCACGGCCCATGAGCAGGAGATTCGCCAGCTCATGCTCCATGCCGAACAGCAAGAGCGCCAGACCCACGTGCTCGAACGGCTGATCGCCATCGACTGCAAGGATGACGAACTGGTGGCAACCACCACTGGCACGCACCTGGCCAACCGTATCGGACATGACCTGGAAGCCGCTTATGACGGCACCTGCAGCTATCGCTACAGCGACAGTGAGCGATACCTGAGCGTCGATTGGCATCGCGATTGAGGTGGGCCGCCGGTTTGCCCAAGCACGGAGCCTGGCAACCCGGCGGTCAATCAACCGTGGATCGCCAGAAGGCTCGAATGCACTTTGTACAGGGTCTGCTCGGTGGTACTGCCGATGACCTTGGTCAACCCTTCATGGTAAAGCGTGCCCATGACGACCACATCGAAGCCATGCTGGTTGGCGTATTCGCTGACGACACTGCGAGCAGCCCCGCGTATCAGGTGCAAATGGTCCGGCTTGATGCCGTAGTGGCCCGCGAAGCGGGTCAGGCGTTCCCGTGCCCTGCCTGTCACTTCTTCGACCACCTCATCGGTCCATGCCACCGGTGCGGCGGCGTAGGCCATGAAGCTAGGGCTCGGTTCATAGGCCTGGAGCACATGCAGTTGTGCCTTGCAGCGCTGCGCCAGCACCTGTGCAGCCTGCAGAACATGGTCGTTGCACCTGTGTACCGCAGCGTCGTGCTCGACCAGGTCCACGGCGGCCAGCACCCGCGCAGGCAGCGCCGCCTCAGCCTGAGCCACTAGGTGCAACGGTATCGGGCAGCGGCGTAGCAACTGCCAGTCCAGTGGCGTGAGCAGGGCACGGCTGACGACGGTTTCGTGGCGGATATCCTTGATCAGCATTTCCACATGGTGCAGCTGTGCCAGGCGGATCAGGTCCTTCAGTGGGTCATCGTCATCCAGCGTTTCGGGGTAGGCGGTAATGCCCTGTTCGCCAAGCGCTTGCGCCTGCTCGTGCAGCCATGCCCTGCGGTGCTCGGCGTCTTGCTTGCGGGCACTGCTGCGCAGCATTTGGTCAAGGGTGATCAGGCGTGACGGTAGTTGGCTCAGAACCACCAGGTGCAAGGTGGCGCCTGTGGCCTTGGCCAGCGCTTGGGCGCGCGCCATGGCTGGCGAGGGGTGCAGGTCCGGGTGGCAGATCAGTAGCAGTCGCGTCAAAGCGTTCATGATGGCCTCCGCAGCGATGGCCCTCGCCGGGAAGGCATACGGGCTCAGGCGTAGGGTGCCGCGATGGCGCCAGGGGGCCTTGATTTTTATCAAGAACGAACCAGCCCGGGCTCCGATAATGGCATGCATACGCATACCTGCAGCCGCGCCGGGAGGTGCCCGATGAACCCGTATCGCCGGATCCTGCTGATCATGACCGAGGCCCAGGCCAATGCCGCGCTGTCCCGGGCCATGGCCCTGGCGGCGGCGTCTGGTGCCGCCCTGCAGGTGCTGGGTGTCCATGAACCCGGCGAACTGCGTCTGCGCCACGAGTTGCAGGCAACCCCGCTGCCTTCCGTTTCCTTCGTGCACTTCAGCACAGAGCTCAAGGCGCTGCTCGACGAACAGCCGGCAAGGGGGGCACGCCCAGGTTTCGAGGCCGTGGAAACCGCCGATCCCCGCGACCTGGTGCCAGCCTGCATCGCCCGCTACGCGCCTGACCTGGTGATCAAGGCCTGCCCGGGCTGTTCCCTGATCGATCAGCTGGCCCGGACCTCGCTTGACCAGGTGCTGTTGCATGCGAGCGAGGTGCCGTTGATGTTCGTGCCAGCGAATGCCCCGGCCATGCCAGGTAACGTGCTGGTTGCGGTGGATGTCTCGCAACCCTCGCCGCTCAATGACGCGCTGGTCGTTGCTGGTCAGCAACTGGCGATGCAATGCCAGGGCCAGTTGCACCTGCTTTCGGCATACGACCTGCCAATCGCAATGCTGGCCAACCCTGACCTCGCCGGCCCGTGGGCGGACGAAGTGCGTGAATCACTGCAGTTGCCGTTCGATGCGTTGGCCGATGCCCATGGCATCGCCCACAGTCATCGGTTCTTCAGCGAAGGGGCGCCGTTGCGCGTCATCAAGTCCCATATCGCTGCGCTGGGAGCCGATGTGGTGGTGGTCGGCGCCGTGCAGGCAAGGCGTTGGGCCAAGCTGATCGGCGATACCACCGAGCGGCTTGTCAGCCATGCACCGTGCAGCATCCTGACCATCAAGCCCGCACCCGGCAGTTGAATCAGGCGCAATCGCCGGTTCGGCCATGGCGTACCACCTCCACGCAGAATTGACCTTCGTAGGGTGGAACATGGCATTCGACGATATCCTGCGCCGCCACCTGCAGGTGAATGCCGACGATATCGGCATGCACCGGTTGGCGGCAGACGTGGCGGTCGACAAGTACCGCGCTGATGATGTGGCGCGCACCCAGTCCGGCGAGGTAGGCACAGGTGCGTAGCAGAGAGTGCCCTTCGTAGAGCACGTCATCGACCACCAGCAAGGTGGTGCCGGCAAGGTCCAGCTTGGCGAGCTCAGGGTTCTCGGTGAGTTGCGTATGGGCATGCAGGAGGCTGAGGTCGTCCGCGTAGCGCTTGACCTTGATCGGGTAGAGCGGCAATGGCGCAGCACCGGTCAGTGCTTGCAGGTGCAGTTGCAGGCGCTGCGCCAACGGCTCACCTCGCCGCTGAATGCCTATCAGCGCTACGTCGGACGCAGGCAGGCGTGCCAAGGCCTGACGGGCCATCGAGCGCAGCACGCTGTCCAGATCGTCTTCGTCATACAGGCGGACCCTCGATGGAGCGGGGCGATTCATGGAGTTTTTCCTTTATTGGATAACGCTGTCCGCAATGCTACCCGTGCTCCTTGAGGTGGGCTTGATAAAAGCCAAGTGATAGCCAGCCGAGTCACGGCCAGTGCCTGAGTTTCCCGGTTCTGATCCAGGTCAAACAGGCAGCTCAAAGGCGGGCTACGGTCCGGATAAATACTTTCGAGGCTGAGCCATGAATATCTATGAGGCGATTCGCGAGCGTCGCTCGACCCGTGAATTCACCGCCGAACCTGTCGAGCAGCACCTGATCGTCCGCCTGATCGAAGCCGCGGCACAGGCACCGAGCGCGATGAACCTGCAACCTTGGGTGTTCACCGTGGTACGCGACCAGGCACTTCTGCAGCAGGTATCGTCCGATGCGAAAGCGTACCTGGCAAAGCACTGTGGCGATCAGTTGCCTGAATCCTTGCAAGCCATGTTGAATGATGAGCGCTTTCAGATCTTCTACCATGCTCCTGCGCTCATCGTGATCGCTGCGAAGACGGCCAGTGACTGGGCCGTTGAAGACTGCGCGCTGGCCGCGCAGAACCTGATGCTCGCGGCGCATGCCGAAGGCCTGGGCAGTTGCTGGATAGGGCTGGCGCAGCGTTATCTCGCCACGCCGGCTGGCAGGCAAGTTTTGCACTTGCCCGATGAATGCGCCCCTGTCGCACCGGTGATTGTAGGTTATCCCCGCTCAGTGGCAGCTGAAGTGCAGCGCAAGGCGCCGGAGATTCACTGGATCGGTTGACGCGCCGTGGACCTCGTATCTGCAGGCTCACCGCGCGAGCGAGGTCACACCATGACCCTCCCTGAGCGCTTTCCACTGGGAATTATTGAACCCGTCGCCAACCTCGTGCTTGGCTATGTGCGGCAAATTCCAGGCGTTGCGCAGGCGACAATCGCCGGAAGCATACGTCGCATGCGCGATACGGTAGGCGATATCGACATACTCATCGAAGCAGAGGCCGGCGCGGATATCATCGCGCAATTCTTGCGCTTCCCAGACATCGCAGAAGCGCTGAGCAAGGGGCCCGTGCGCGCCAGTGTCCGCTTGAAATCCGGGCTGCAAGTGGACGTTAGGTTAGTAGTGCCGGCCGTGCATGGAGCTGCTTTGCTCTATTTCACGGGCAGTAAGGAACACAACATAGCGATCCGAAGCAGGGCGCGGTCCCTCGGCCTCAAGCTGAATGAGTATGGTGTATTCGATGGTGATCGCTGCTTGGCTTGCGGCACCGAAGCCGATGTTTACAAGGCACTCGGGTTACCGTGGATTGCTCCGGAACTGCGTGAAAATGCGGGTGAGCTCAAGGCGGCCGAGCAGGGTCTGCTACCCAATCTCCTCGAGGCAACTGATTTGAAGGGCGATCTGCACGTGCGCACGCGGGTATCAGGCGCTGGCGATGCGATGGAGGAAGTGGCCCTGGCTGCACGTGCAATGGGGTTGGAATATCTGGCGATAGCAGACGGCTTGAGGTCTCTGCATCTTCCCATGGGGCTTGACCTCGAAGGCCTGCGGCAGCAGATGGACAAGATCGATGCTCTAAACTCGCGTCTGCAAGGTTTCACGCTTCTCAAAGGTGCCGAAGCCAGTATCCTCGAGGATGGCAGCCTGGGTATCCCTGACCTTTTGCTTGAGCGGCTGGACCTTGTGGTCGCTGCGGTGCACGCCCCCCTGAAACTCACGCCTCGGCAGCAGACACTGCGTCTGCAACGTGCAATAGCACACCCCTGTGTCGCTATTCTGGCGCACCCGCTCTGTCGTTTGATCAATGAAGTCGATGGGCTGGAATTTGACATGGCGGCGATCCTCGATACAGCTGTCGAGCGTGGCTGTGCCCTGGAACTGAATGCCCAGCCGTTGCGTATGGACCTGCCTGATCGTTATTGCCGTCAGGCCAAAGAGCGCGGTGTGTTGATCAGTGTCAGTGCCGATGCTGGCAACGCGGACGAACTGGCCCGTTTGGGTTATGGGGTGGGTCAGGCACGGCGAGCCTGGTTAGAGCCTGAGAACGTGCTCAATACTCGTTCGATACATGAACTTCGTCATTGGTTGACAGCACTGCGCTGAGCAACGGGTAGATGTGGCGTGTCTGGAAAGCCCGCGACTCTATCGGGAGTGCATGATGGACAACAGCAATCTTGATACTGCCGCGAGCCCCGCCATTGCCGCAAAGGGCTTGAGCAAGTGGTTTGGTGATGACGCTGCTCGTATCAAAGCCGTCGACGACGTGACATTGAGCGTGCGGTTCGGCGAAATGGTCTACATCGTGGGGCCTTCAGGCAGCGGCAAGACCACGCTGTTGAGCATGCTCTCGGGCATTTTGCGCCCCGACACTGGCAGCGTCGTCATCAATGGCCAGGACATTTGGGCCCTGGATGCCAACCAATTGGCCGAATTGCGGCTGCAGCAGTTCGGTTTCGTGTTCCAGGACTATCACCTGTTCAGCAAACTCACCTGTGCCGAGAACGTGGCGATTCCGCTGATCCTCAGGTATCAGCCTTGGCGCACGGCACTTGCCGCAGCCCGGCAAGTGCTGGGCATTGTTGGGCTTGCCGAACGTGCTGAGCTGACGCCAGCAAAACTGTCTGGTGGCGAACAACAACGGGTGGCCATTGCACGGGCAATGGTTGGCCAGCCTGGCCTGCTCATTCTGGACGAGCCAACGGCATCGCTTGACGGTGACACCGGCAAACTCATCATCGCCTTTGTCAGGGAGCATGTGCTTAGCCCACACTGCTGCGTACTGATCGTCACCCATGACACCCGCATCGAACGCTATGCCGATCGAATCGTGCATATGGAGGATGGCCGGGTCATGGAAAGTGACCGGGTGCGGCCGTGAAAAGGCCCTGGCTGTTGGCATTGGCTCCGCTGGGTGTAGTGGCCGGGTTGATCGCAGCGTTTCTGTTTGCACGCACGCCTCGCCCATTGCCCCCGGCGTTCCCGCCCGCCAGCAGCAGTTTCCAGGCGGCCATCTATGCCAATGGCATCATCGAGAGTGAGCAGGCCGGGGGGAGCGATATCGTCATTTTCCCCCAGGTAGCGGCCCCGGTTACCCGCATCTTGGTGCATGAAGGGCAGGCGGTAAGCCGTGATTCGCCCTTGGTGACACTGGATGACGCTGTGCCTCGGGCAAACCTTGAGCTGGCGCAGGCAAACCTGGCCATTGCCCGCGACCAGTATGCCAAACGCCTGGCCTCCTTTGGCATTGATGCCAGGTCGATCAGCAAGGACGCCCTGGACACCGCAAAGAACCAGGCCGCCCAGGCCCAGGCCGCGTTCAAGGCCGCGGCCGCCGAATTGGCCCGCTATGTGATCAAGGCGCCTAGCGACGGCATTGTGGTCACCATCAACAGTGCCGTCGGCAGCTATGTATCGCCGCAGGGGGCCTACAACATCCACACCCGGGACTTCAACCCCTTGCTGGTGATGACCAGTGCGCAGGATCGCCTGATGGTGCGTTGTTACGTCGATGAGATACTGATCGACAAATTGCCGCCCGTTGACCTGATTCAGGCCGAGATGACCCTGCGCGGGACGCACATCAGGGTACCGCTGGAGTTCGTGCGGGTGCAGCCCTATGTCACGCCCAAGATCGAGCTGTCCAATCAGCGGCAGGAACGGGTGGACCTTCGGGTGCTGCCGGTGCTTTTTCGCTTTGAAAGAAAGGCCCTGCCTGCGGTCTATCCAGGGCAGCTGGTGGATGTCTTCATTAGCCGGAAGACACCATGAGCCGTTTGCGCCGCAGGCTGCCGGCCGCATGCGCTGGGTCGCTGTGTGCGCTGTTGATGATTGCCAGTTGCACGGTCGGGCCCGACTTCAAGCCCCCTGAAGCCCCGAATCGGCAGCTGTATTGGCAGGGGGCGCTGGGCGACCCGATCGATGCGCAGGGTCAGAGCCAGGGCTTCGTGCCTGGCGGCGACCTGCAATGGGACTGGTGGACACTGTTCCGCTCGCCAGCCCTGGATGCTTTGGTAAAGCAAGCCATTTCCCGCAATCCAAGCCTGCAGGCTGCTGAAGCCAGCCTGCTGCAGAGTCAGGACCTGTTGAAGGCAGGCCAGGGTGTCTATTACCCGCAAGTGAGTGGTCGTTTTGCCGGGTCTCGTCAGCAGGGCAACGCCGGGCAACCGGGACTTGCCACGGCGGATTCGATTTTCAATGTCGTGACCCTCAGTGGCACCGTCAGCTATGCGCTCGATCTGTTCGGTGGGTAAGGAGGGCCGTGGAGGGCCTGCAAGCACAGGTCGATGTGCAGGCCGATCGCTTGCGCGCTGCGTTTCTTGCCCTGACAGCGAACGTGGTCAACACCGCCATAGCCCGTGCGGCTTATGCGGCGCAAATGCAGGCCTCCGAGCAACTCATCACCTTGCAGCAACAGCAACTGGACGTGACCCAGGTGCAGGTTCGCAGCGGCACACTCGCCGATTCGGCGCAATCTAGCCTCAGAAGCCTGATCGCGACCAACCAGGCGCAGCTGGCCGAGCTGAGACAACGGTATACCCAGTCGGGTCATCTGCTGGCGCTATTGGGGGGCTCGGCACCGAACCAGGTGCTGCTGCCTGATATCACCTTGGGCAGCTTGTCGCTACCGCACGACTTACCGGTCAGTTTGCCCTCGGCCCTGGTGCGTCAACGTCCCGACATACGGGTAGCCGAAGCGCAGTTGTATCAGGCCAGCGCCGACATAGGGGTGGCCACTGCCGCGATGTTTCGCAGTTTCACGCTTTCGGCGCAGTACGGCACGGCCGGTACTGCCATGAGCTCGCTGTTCTCGAAACGATTCTGGTCGATTGGCCCCAGCATCGATATTCCGCTGTTCGAAGGTGAGCGACTGTGGTTTGGTCGTGAGGCAGCCCGGGAGGCCTATCGGCAAGCCGCTGCGACCTACCGGCAAATGGTGCTGTCGGCATTTGCGCAGGTGGCGGACGTGCTCGACGCCTTGCAACTGGACGCAGTGGCTCTGCAAAGGCGCAGCGAGTCAGCCGCGGCGGCTGAAGCGGCGTTGCAAGCGGTGCAGGCCAGCTACCGGGCAGGGCTGGTGCCCTACGTCGATGTGCTGGTCGCCGATGTGCAGCTGCAACAGGCCAACATGTTGCTGCTCGATGCTTCAGCTCAGCGGCGACAAGACACGGTCGCGTTGTACGTCGCGCTCGGTGGTGGCTGGTGGCATGCGCCTCAGCTCGGTAGCGGGGGAGAGGCACCATGAAATATGCAGGGATCTTGCGCATCGGCTACAAGCTGTTGGTCAACGACCGGGCCAAGTTTTCCGCGCTGCTGGTTGGCCTGACGTTCTCGGTATTCCTGATGATGCAGATGACGGCCATGTTTGCCGGCATTCTGACCAGGGCCTATTCGACAGTGACCAACATCGGTGCGCCGATGTGGGTGATGGATCCGGCGGTCAACACGCCGACCGCCGTCATTGCGCTGCCGGACTATCTGCTGGATGCGGTGCGCAGCATGGAGCAGGTGGAGTATGCCGTGCCGGTATTCATCGGCAACGCCCAGGCCCGGCTGGCCGATGGCACCTACCAGATCGTCAGTGTGGTGGGGCTGGACGATACCAGCCTCTATGGTCGCCCGGAGCTGGAGCAAGGCGCCATCGAGGCGCTCTACGGCGAAAACGCCTTCATCGTTGTTCATGACTCGGAGTTCAGCAAGCTCGGCAGCCCCACGCTAGGCACGGAGTTCGAACTCAATGATCACCGCGGCACGGTAGTCGGCATCGCCAAGGTGCTGTCCAGCGGACTGATTGGTGTACCGACCCTCTACACCACTTACCGGCGAGCAATCGAATACATTCCGACTGCACGGTTCACGATTTCCTACATTCTGGTCAAGCCGAGAACCACCCTTGGGTCCATGCGGATACGCGATGAGGTCGCCCAGTTGGGTTATATCGCGCTGACCAAAGCCCAGTTCAACCAGCGGATCGCGGATTACTACATCTACCAGACGGGCGTGGGCACCAATATCCTGTTGATGACACTGATCAGCTTTCTGGTGGGTTTATCCATTTCAGGTCAGACATTCTACAGTTTCATCCTCGAGAACCTGGACAAGTTCGCGGCGCTCAAGGCCATGGGTGCGAAAGCGCAGGACCTGGTGCTGATGATTCTGTTCATGGCGATCGCATGCGCATTGACCGGTTATGGATTGGGCGTTGGCCTGATGACGGGCGTGATTGTCCTGGTGCGATCGTACCTGCCCAATTACGCCGCCATCGTAACCTTCTGGAATCTGGGCCTGACCTTGGGTCTGGTTTCATTGATCGCCGGCACTTCCAGTTACCTGGGTATTCGCAAAGTGCTGCGGGTGGAACCGTTCGAGATTTTTCGTTCTTGACGCGTGGTCCAGGGCCTTTGCCTGCACCGTCGGATCTTTATTACCTGCATTGTTGACCTAGGATAACTTCTGCCGCCTTTCAGATCGTCGCGTTGCGCGCGCAGTGATAGCGTTGGTACATACGCTTTTGATCCCGAGGCGTGGCCATGTATCAGAACCTGGCTGTTCTGGCCGCCTTGCTGGTGCTGTACGCCAGCCTGGCCGGCGCGCTTGAATCCAAACCTGTCAATGGGCCGCTGTTGTTCCTGCTGGCGGGCCTGGCGGCAGGTCCCTCCGGGCTGGGGTTGTTGAACCTTTCGCTGGACCGCAACGATCTTCGCTTGCTGGCCGAGCTTACCCTCGCAATCGTGCTGTTCAACGATGCCGCCAAGGCCGACCTGGCCCAATTGCGTCAATCCCGCAGCCTGCCGTTGCGCCTGCTGACCCTGGGGCTGCCGCTGACACTGATTGCGGGCTGGCTTGCCGCTTGGCTGATGTTCCCTCAGATGCCCTGGCTGGAGATGGCGCTGTTGTCGACGATACTGGCCCCGACCGATGCCGCCCTTGGCAAGGCGGTCGTGAGCAACCCCGAGGTGCCGGCCAATGTGCGCGAAAGCCTGAATGTCGAAAGCGGCTTGAATGACGGTATCTGCGTGCCGGTACTGCTCTTGCTGTTGGCATTGTTGATGGAGGCTCACTCGACGATGCCTTTTGCCTTGGCGGGCTATTTCTTCCTGGAGGAGTTGGGTATCGGTGTTCTGACGGGGGCGGCGCTTGCGCTGTTGGTGGGCGGGTTGTTACGTCTGTCGCAACGCCATTGCCTGCAGATCGAGGCCTGGCAGCAATTGGTGATGCCCGCGCTGGCCTTACTGAGCTTCGCCTGCGCCCAGGCACTGGGGGGCAGCGGCTTCATCGCTGCATTTTGCGCAGGGTTGCTGACAGGCTACCTGTTCAACCGGGAAACGCGGCCGTTACTGGTCACCGCTGAGTCATGCGGTGAAGCGCTGTCACTGCTGACCTGGGTGGTGTTCGGTGCCTACGTGGCGCCCAAGGCTTCGCAGATCCTATCGCCCTCCATCTGGTTCTACGCACTCTCAAGCCTGTCGCTGGTGCGCATGCTGCCTGTCTGGGTCAGCCTGGCGGGCAGCACACTCAGCGCCGAGAGCCGCCTGTTCATTGGCTGGTTCGGGCCCCGTGGTCTGGCTTCCATCGTTTTCGCGGTGCTGATACTGGATACGCCGCTGCAAGAGGGTGGCACGATCATCGCGTGCACCATCGCTTGCGTCATGCTCAGCGTGGTATTGCACGGTGTGAGTGCATTGCCGGGGGCGCGGCGGCTGGGACGCCGCGTTCGACAGTGAGGGTATGACAGGCGATCAACCGGCTTCATCGAGGCATTTACGCGCAGGAGAGCATCATGAGTGATCCAGCAAAGAAAATGGGCTTGGTCGGGCTCACGACCCTGGTAACGGTGAACATGATGGGGTCGGGCATCATCATGCTGCCGGCGAGCATGGCACAGATCGGCGCGGTGTCGCTGCTGTCCTGGCTTATTACGGCAGTGGGCTCGATGGCCATTGCCTATTGCTTTGCCCAATGCGGCATTTACTGCACGCGTTCTGGTGGCATGTCTGCCTACAGTGAGGAAGCCCATGGCAAGTCTGCATTCTTCTTGTGCTCGTACCTTTATTTTCTTTCATTGATGATCGGCAATGTGGCCATCGGTATCTCTGCCGTGGGCTATCTCACGCCGTTCTTTCCTTGGCTCGGGAGTGGCGCCGTACCGCTGCTGGTCGGGGCGGTCATGCTGATCTGGTTCACGACCCTGGCCAATCTGGGGGGCGCCGAGATCACTGGCAGGCTGGGTGCCATCAGTGTATGGGGCGTGATTGTGCCCGTTGCCGGTCTGAGTCTGATCGGCTGGCACTGGTTCAGCTCCGCTACCTTTCAAGCGGCCTGGAACCCAGGGCAAATACCCGTCGCCCAGGCCATTACCAGTAGCATCCCTCTGACGCTATGGGCGTTTCTGGGTATGGAGTCGGCCGCGCAAAACTCCGATGCGGTAGAAAATCCGAAGCGCAATGTGCCCCTTGCCTGTCTACTCGGCACCCTGGGTGCAGCCGTGGTGTACATTCTTTCGACCAGTGTGATTCAAGGCATCGTGCCCAACCCGGACCTGGCCAATGCCAGCGCACCGTTTGCCATGGTCTATGCGCGGATGTTCAATGACAGCGTCGGCAACGTCATCATGGGCTTGGCGGTGATCGCCTGCGTGGGCTCGTTGCTCGGCTGGCAATTCACCTTGGCTGAGACCGCCAAGGTCACCGCCGGGCAGGGGCTGTTCCCAAGGCTTTTTACCCGCACCACGGCCCGCGGCGTGCCGTTGGCCGGCATGCTGGCCTGCGCCGTATTGCAGAGTCTGATTGCGCTGTCGACGCTCTCGCCAAACGCCAGTGCTCAGTTCAGCAAACTGGTCAACCTGGCTGCGGTGACCAATATCATTCCCTACATCACCTCGCTGACCGGGCTGCTGGTGATCATGTACAAGGCGCAGGTGGACCTGGCCATTTTTCGCCGCAACACCGCAATCATGGTGCTCGCGGTGTGCTATTGCTTCTACGCACTTTACGCCTCGGGTCTGGAAGCGGTGTTCGGCGCGGCGTTGATCATGGCGCTGGGCTATCTGCTGTTCGGCTTTATCGCCAAGCGTTTTGTCAAAGCGCTGGACATGATCGGAGGTGCGTCATGATCAACCTGTCGAAACTTGCCGGGTTATGCCTTGCGAGCCTGCTCTTGAGCGGGGTAATGGGCGCTCAGGTTGTTGCGGCTGATGGCCTGGACCGCTTGCGTGATAGCCAGGTGCTCACTCTCGGCTTCGTAGAGGGCTTCGCGCCGTTCTCGTCAGGCAGCGAGCAAGCACCGCAGGGGTATTCCGTCGAACTTTGCAAGGCGGTGGCCGCACACATTCGCCAGTTGCCAGGGTTGGCCGGCCTGCAGGTGCGCTGGCGCGCCCTGGCAGAGCCACAGAGCCTTCCAGCCTTGGCTGCGGGCGGAATCGACCTGTTGTGTACGCCCATGGTGGAAACCGTCAGCCGGCGTGGTGCTGCGGACTTTTCCATTCCGGTCTTTACCTCTGGCCTTGCCGTGCTGGTAAGGCGCGACGCGCCGGATACCTTGCTGGGGCCACTCACTGGCCGCTCGGGCGACAACGGCCCACATTGGCGTGCGACGATCAACGCCGGGTTGAGCAAGCACAGCTTTGCGGTATTGCGTGGCTCATTGAGCAGTCGTTGGGCGCAAGAGCGGATACGCCAGCTGGGTTTGCAATCCACGCTGGAGGAGGTATCGACCTATGAGGAGGGTGTACGGCGTGTGGCCGAACACAAGGTCGACGCGTTCTTCGCCGACCGGGTTATCCTTCTCGCGCTGCAGGCCCGGCAGGCCGAGCGGGAACAGCTATTGGTTCCGGATCATTTGTTCGTCATGAGCCGGGTAGCGTTACCGATGCGTCGGGGTGATGACGAATTTCGGCTGCTGGTGGACAGCGCCTTGAGCAAGGCACTTGCCGGGGCAGAGGGCGAGGCGTTGTTCGTTCGTTATCTAGGCCCGCTTTCCGACCAGGACCGGCTGCTGCAAAGCCTGTATCCGTTACCTGATTAATGGGTCGGGAGGGTGATTACGTCTTGGCGCTGGCTAATCGTCGACCTCGCGAAGTGCTTTGATCCTTCCTTTCTTCTCGGCATTGACCAGCGCGGCGTAATCCTTTGCATTCTGACCGGCATAGGCCAAGGCAAATTCGCCAATGGCGTGATCGAACTCCTCCGACTTCCCGTTCATGTCGCGCAACTGCCGGACAAAGAACTGCCGGCCTTTGCTGCTTTCGATCCAGCCAAGAAAAATGTCGCTGGCCGACTGCAATAGCCGTTGACCGGTGACCACACGCTGCCCCTGGTTGGTGAATTCGCTGTTACCGGCATGAGGCGCCAGCACCGACGGGCAGGCTTCCTTGAATTGCGGGAGCAACGGGCTGTTCTGAGCGGAGAAAAACAATCCGACGAAGCAGAAGGTACCAAAGCTGCCGATCCCTACGGCTTTCACTGCAAAGTCTTCCAGGCGATAACGGTCAAAGAGAATGCGCCGCTCAGGCAGCAGGGAACTGCGGTAGTCTTCAAGCGCCAGCTTCACACGCTTGGCGAACCCGGCTTCGTGAATATGGAACAGGAGGGGAGGCTGGTCGACCAGGCGGCGCCTGCCACCCACTTCGTCGCTGATCTGGGGATAGAGGTAATCGCCGATGCGGGTCCTGGCTTTGGCCATCAGCTCTTCGCGCGCTTTACGGTATTTCGGGCTGGGAGCCATGTCGATCAGCGTCTGCGCATCCAGCCGGTCGTACCATATGTCCAGCGGGCTCATTTCCGACAGCTCGCGCATGCGCGTGCGGTAGGCATTTACACACGTCATGGCGAGTTGCCGCGCTTGTTTGTCGTCAAGCCGATTGTCCAGAGACGCGACGGCAAAACTCACCGCCAACCGTTTGATGTCCCACTCCCAAGGGGCAGGCAGCGTCTCGTCGAAATCATTGATGTCTTGCGCGAGCGAAACAGCTCGTCTTCACGAATGTCGTCAATGACCTCGGGTAGCGGTTTGCTCGACTGTTTTTTGGACCCAGGCATATCGGCACCTTTGTTAGGCAAAGGTCATGTGCAGAAGGTAGGCCTGAAGAACAATGGAACTCGGCTGAGCTAAACCGGCAATCCAGCGTCATGTATTCCTGAACAGGTATTCAAAGGTTAGCAGCAATCAGCGCCTGCCAAGGACCAGAAGGGCCGTCGCGATGCAGTAGATTTCAGCGGTGCAAGCACAGCGTTAAGATGGAAGCGGTTCAATTCTTCGGTTCGATAGGGGTGCTGAGATGTTGGTAGACATGGCTGCCTTCACGCCGTGGTCGGCATTGGCAGGTGGGGGACTGATCGGCCTGGCCGCCGGGCTGTTCGTGGTGGCGAACGGGCGCATTGCCGGTATCAGCGGTCTGCTCGGCTCGCTGTTGCAGCGCGCGGGCGAAGGGCGAGGCGAAAAACTGTTGTTCCTGCTGGGTATCATCGCCGCGCCACTGTTGTGGCGAGCGTTCTCGGCGATGCCGCCAGTGCATTTCAGTACACCCCCCTGGTTGCTCATGGTCGCGGGGCTTCTGGTGGGCGTGGGTACCCGCTACGGCAGCGGCTGCACCAGTGGCCATGGGGTGTGCGGCCTGTCCCGCCTGTCCCCGCGCTCGGCGGTAGCGACGTTGTGCTTCATGGCGGCCGGCTTTGCCACCGTCTTCGTGGTTCGCCACCTTTGGCCAGGAGCATGAAATGACCCGCATTAGCGCATTCATCGCAGGGTTGCTGTTCGGCATGGGGTTGTTGCTGTCGGGCATGGCGAACCCCACCAAGGTACTTGGGTTTCTCGATCTCGCCGGGCAGTGGGACCCGTCGCTGGCACTGGTCATGGTAGGCGCGATCGGGGCTGCGCTACTGCCCATGGCCTGGGCGCGTCGGCACCCTGTGGCCTTGTTCGGCGGCGCGATGCAGTTGCCTGCCCGGCGTGACATTGACCGTCGCCTGGTCGGCGGCAGCCTGACCTTCGGCATTGGCTGGGGGCTAGCCGGGGTGTGCCCAGGGCCTGCCCTGGTGCTGTTGGCAGGCGGTTTTTGGCAAGGCTGGCTGTTCGTGGCTGCGATGCTCGCTGGCATGGCGTTGTTCAATGGCTTGGAAGCGCTTGGCAAGAAAACGCAGGCGTAAAACCGCCTGCGTTTGATTGTGCGCAAGCTATCGCCTCGACTCGATCGCGCTTTCAGGCGAGCTGCTGTTTTCACTCCGCTTCAGATTCGCCACGGATACTCCCCCTGACCAACCCAGTCGGGGGGAGCTTCATGACTCAAACCCTATGGAGCAACCTGCTCCCATTGGCCATCGGCACCCATGCTGAACACCACGCCCATTTGTCCCTGCACCTGCATGATGATCAGGGGCGTGGGGAGCTGGAGCATTTCATTCACCAGTGTTTTGCCGACGCGCACCAGGCCGATATCCACCATTACCTGCCAGAACTACTGGCCCTGCGAGACAGCCATGGGCGATTGATAGCCGCGGCCGGGATGCGCCCAGCCAGCAGCGGGCGCTTGTTTCTCGAGCACTATCTGGATGAGCCCCTGGAAAGCGTGATATCGCGAGCGGCGGGGGTGAGTCTGGGGCGCGAGTGCATGGTCGAAGTGGGCAACCTGGCCTCGCTCAGCGCCGGCAGCGCCCGGATCATGATCACGGCCGTGACCTGGCTGCTCGCCACCCGAGGGTTGCAGTGGGTGGCGTTCACCGGCGCATCGACGCTGATCAACAGTTTCCAGCGCCTGGGCCTGGTGCCGACGGTGGTGGCCCAGGCCGACCCCGCCCGCCTGAGCGAGCCGGCACAGCATTGGGGGTACTATTACGACCAGCATCCGCAGGTGTTCTAGAGTCAAGCCTTGCCAGCTGCCGGTAGAGTCAAATAGTCCAGCAGCGCTGCCTGCTAAGCGAGCTTTTCTGACCCTAGAACTCATCCGTTACTGGGTGTTGGGTGACTTGTTCGGATTTTCCTTAATGCAGATTTTTCCCGACCTGCCACGGGGTTACCAATGGGTAACCCACCGCAGCCCGGCGTGGAACGCCCGGAGCTGAAGGGCGACCCTATTCATCAAAACGGGGCATCTGCCTATTACGGTTGAGCAAGCGTCATGAGCGGATCAGCACGAATTGCAATCATAGGTGCTGGGCTGAGCGGCCTCGATGCGACTTTCAGGCTCCAACAGATGGGTTCGATTATGTCCTGCTTGAAACCCGGTCTAGATCGGGTGGGCGGATTGTCACCCTGTCTTCAGTACAAAAGTGGGGCGCAACAGCCTTGGCCCGATGGTAGATATCCATCATGCATAGACGGAAGGCGGTCGGGCTTCGCTGTTTGGCTTCATAGGCATTCCGGGATCGTGTCCCGGGAAGTGGTGTAACTGAACCAGCCGAAGGCGCCCTGCGGGCGAAAGAGGATGGTCATCGTGGTTCTTGGCTAACGTTGAGTTTGCGGACTTAACCTTCACCAGAGAAACCACGATGACCAAGCCCACTATCGCATTGACCGAGTTGGTTGAGAAAGGGGCAGATGCTGATCTGCTCAAGCAAATGATCCAGTTCGTTGCCCAGCGCATGATGGAGTTCGACGTCGAAGGCCTGTGCGGTGCTGGCTTCGATGTCAAAAGCCCAGACCGGACAAACAGCCGCAATGGCTACCGTGACCGCCTTTGGCAAACCCGCGCCGGCGACGTCGACCTGAAGATCCCCAAGCTGCGCCAAGGCAGCTACTTTCCGGGCTTCCTCGAACCTCGATGCACCGCCGAAAAGGCCATGGCGGCGGTCATTCAGGAGGCTTACATCCAAGGCGTGTCAACACGCTCGGTGGACGAGCTGGTGAAGGCCATGGGCATGACCTGCATCTCCAAAAGCCAGGTTTCACGGCTAGCTGGTGAGATCGATGAGCGCGTTCACGCCTTACTTGATCGCCCGCTTGAAGGCGGCTGGCCCTATCTCTGGATCGATGCCACCTACGTCAAGGTGCGGGAGGCCGGGCGGATCGTCTCGGTCGCCGTAATAATCGCCGTGGCCGTGAACACCGACGGTGGCCGCGAAGTGCTGGGCATGCGGGTTGGGCCGTCAGAGGCCGAGCCGTTCTGGACAGACTTCCTGCGCAGCCTCATGCGCCGAGGTTTGAGGGGCGTGAAGCTGGTCATTTCCGATGCTCACGAAGGCCTGAAGGCAGCTGTTTCTAAGGTCTTCAACGCGACTTGGCAGCGCTGCCGTGTGCACTTCATGCGCAACGCCATGGCCCATGTCGGCAAGGGCCAGCGCACCATGGTAGCGGCGCTGCTGCGCACGGTCTTCGCCCAGGACAGCCGTGCCGAATGCCATCAGCAATGGCGTTTGGTCGCTGATCAGCTACGCGAAAAATACCCCAAGATCGCGACACTCATGGACGGCTGCGAGGATGAGGTGCTGGCTCACATGGCGTTTCCAAAAGCGCACCGACAGCAATTACACAGCACCAATCCACTGGAGCGGCTTAACGCGGAGATCAAACGCCGCACCGACGTCGTGGGCATCTTTCCCAACGATCCTGCAATCACACGGCTGGTAGGCGCGATGCTGCTGGAGCAGAACGACGAGTGGTGCCTGCAACGGCGTTACATGCAGTTGGAGGCCTTTGAGGCAGTCAGCGATAATCCACAGGCCAAGCTGTCGGCCGTGATCAACTAAACGGCAAACTCAGTGGCCAGAGCCATGATGAGTTACACCACTTCCTGGGACACGATCACGTTTCCGGCTCCGGTAAGACGTCACGAATGCTGGCAGCCCATTAAAAATCTTGAGGCGCTCATCAAACATGCGCGTAGCTTCCAGCCTCATTCTGGAGACACGCAGGAAGATATCCATTTGCGTGAAGCCCTCGATGAGCTGGCTAATTCCTTGGAAGAGGGTGCGAGTCGATCACAGCAGGCTTGATATCTGCGTGGTAACTTGGCCCGTGATCCCATGCCACACGCCCGCTGACTCCTACTCATCACGGCGCTCTTGCCTAGGCTTCCTGACGTAGGTGGAGCACTTTGGTGCGTCATTCAAGGCTAGAGCATCCCAAAGACGTCCAGCCTCAAATCGCCCTGCGAGCTGCTTGATTCACGGCAGCCGTGCTCGAAGAGCCACGTCCACTCTCTATAACGCCATCCGCGATGCTTTCCATTTTGAACCAAGGTCGGCGATAGGCGAACCGAGATAGCTAGCGTCGCTCCTCAGGTCTCGCCCACAAATCAGACAGGGTGGGGGTAGGGGACATAACGCCCATTTTTGGTTGTAAAGATTACTTGCGCTGGGCGGTCGAGTTCAGGAAGGCAACGACCGTCAGCCCTCGGAACTTCCTTGCTGCCCCGCGAATTTCAGCTGAGTTTGAGGCATCCGCCAACTGCCCCAACGTCTCCCTCGATCCAGCTAAAATCACTCCGAGCTTTTTAAGCCCAAGCGCACCCCTCGCATTTTCTACCGGGAAAATAGGTAAGGCTGGAAGCAAATGGCTGCCATCAATATTGTGATAATGCAAGTACCGGGTGAATACTTCATCGAATTCCACTGAGAGCCTTTTCCATCCCACACCGTCGGCATTCCGCTCCAGCCATCTACCGCTTTCGTCGAGGACGAACTGATCCAGATGACCCGGGTTGGTGGCCGAGCCAATCACACGATCCAAACGCTGTGAAGAATACCTGGCAATGGTGAGACATAGCTCGATCGACTGGAAGTCACTACTGGGTAAAAGCCGTTCCAGATTCCGGATAATCCAGGTCATCTCGACGTCGCTGATGATCTCTCTAGCTGTAGGATGCTTGAGAAGAAGATGAGACAGTGGTGCTTTGGCCACGTTCAGCCGGTTCGTACCGACGTCCTTGAGGTAGTAATTTAGGAACTGAGTGACGATTCTGATCTCACGCTTCCAGACATTTCCATCGATTTCATTTTCCGCTCCAGCGGCGCGCGAAGCGTCAAACGGCAGCCAATCTGGGTTTATGACCCAGTCACGGAACCCTCGTTGCACGCTGGGGATGAAGCGTGCTTGCCTGCTGGTTGCGCACCAACTAGGGTCTGGCTTGGCAACGAAATCCGCATAGCGCACAAAGTCCTCACGAGTCCAGTCGATCATTGAAACCTCGTTAGCGAAGCTCCAGTTGAGCATCTTTTCGAGCGCCATGGCGCACGTGTAGTACAGGTGCTTTGGTCTTTGCGGATTCCAGCTGAAAGCTATCCAGTTGACATATCTGTGCGCATACCAAGTGTTCAAAAATGGATTGAAGCTAGGATCGAGCGCATCAAGTCGAGCGGCCACCTGATCATTAGAAGGTAACCGTGTCTCTTGATTTGCCCGCCAATGAGCGTATGGCGGGAAGATAGGAAATGGGATGAATGGCCGCATATCTGGACAGCAACCGAGCTACTATGCAGAGGATATCCAGTAGGTTTAGCAGATGATTACGCTGTACCCAAGGCAAGCCATAGCGGTCACGTTGAACGGTGGTTTGTGAAATCGGAGGCAGGAAGGTGGTACAGGTAGGGACGGGTAAGTGCTTGATTTTTCAGGAACGGGGTTTTATGAAAATCTCAACGGAGGTTAGTGGAAACGGACACAACCAGACACATCTACCTAATATGACATTTAACATAATATGCATTATCCGAACCTTCGTATTTTAGCGCTGCACCGTGGTTGCCCAGATGGTGAGCCTGCTCAAGGCCCTCATGCGTCAAACACGGTTCATTCGTTGACCCAGGTTAAGGTTGGCTCTTGTTCCCTTGATTAAAATGCGGGCACCGTACCCTCACGGGGAATCTGTCATGACCATCATCGTAACCAGTGCCGCAGGATTCATCGGTAGCAATCTCGTACAGGCGCTCAACCAGCGCAACGAAACCGAGATCATCGCCGTCGACGATCTGACCGATGGCGACAAATTCCGCAACCTGGCCGACAGTGAAATTGCCGACTACCTGGACAAGGACGATTTTCTCGATCGCTTTGCTTGTGGTGAGTTTGGCAACGTGTGTGCTGTGCTGCACCAGGGAGCGTGTTCAAGCACCGTCGAAGCTGATGAACGTTTCATGATGGATAACAATTACCGGTTCAGCCGTGAATTGCTGGCGTCTGCGCAACAGCAACGGGTCCCGCTTTTATATGCGTCATCGGCAGCTGTGTATGGCGCCGGGCAGGATTTTCGCGAAGAACGTGAGTGTGAGCGCCCGCTAAACGTCTATGGCTATTCCATGTTCCTGTTTGATCAACAGGTACGCCGGCAGTTGATGACAGCTAGGAGCCAGGTCGTCGGCTTGCGTTATTTCAACGTCTACGGGCCCCATGAACAGCATAAAGGTGCGATGGCGTCAGTGGCCCTGCACTGCTTCAACCAGTACCAGTCCCATGGAAAAGTCAGCCTGTTCGGCAGCTATGGTGACTATCCCGGCGGTGGCCATCTGCGTGATTTCGTCTCTGTGGATGATGTGGTCAAGGTCAATATGTTCTTCCTTGAGCGCCCACAGTTGAGCGGTATCTTCAATGTCGGCAGTGGTCGCGCCCAGCCGTTCAATGACGTTGCCTTGGCTGTGATCAATCGGCTGCGTGAGCAACAAGACCAATCGCCCTTGTCACTTGAGATTGCCTTGCTTGAGGGGGTGCTTGAGTACAGCGAATTTCCTGATCATTTGCGTGGCAAGTACCAGTGCTACACCTGTGCTGACCTGCAGCGCTTACGCGCTGCCGATTACCAGGCGCCCACATTGACCGTCCAGCAAGGCGTGGCCCGCTACTGCGACTGGTTGCAGGGTATCAAAAGCCCGCCGCCTGCTCCGCTCAAGCAGACGGCGTAAGCTTGATATTGCGTGCATTTACAGAAAACCAGTGATTTTATCTCTGTGTTTTTCGTTGTTTGGGCAAAAATTGCTGATAACTACACTAAATGTCTATTTAGTGTAGTTATTGACGTGCTGTTCTTCAAAACGCTTACGAGCCATCTGCCCTACTCTTCACGACCTCAAGTTAAACAACCGCTGCGGACGCTCAGCCAGTCTGGGGGGCAAGCCCCTCGGTCAAACGTCAAGAGCACCCCGGTGCAAGGCGTTCAGCATGCGCGCGGCGTCGGCGCCCCCCTCGTCCAGCAGGCATAGCGGGATTCCGCTCAGGGCGGGTTGCGAATCGGCCAGCCCCTCGCCTATCAGGGCCAGCGGGCACGCGATTTCCATCTGCAACGACCGCAAGCGCTTGGCCAAGCCGGGGCCCACCGGCACCTGGACTTTTATCACCAGTGCCGCAGGCTGCATGGCCGCACAGACGATGGGTAGCTCTTCAAGTGGCTGCCCGCAACCGAGCACGTCGATACGCTGTAGCTCACTGCTCAACAGTAGCCCGGCGCACAACACACTGAGTTCGGCTTGCCCCTCGCTACCGGCTAGCAAAACCTGCGGCGCATCGACCTGGTTGACCTGCAGACGCAGCAGCAAGCGGGCGCGCAGGAAAGTGTCGAGAAACAACCACTGGCTGCGCTGGCCTGGCGCAGTGCCTGAAGCCAGGTCATGCCACACTGGCATCAGCACTTCACGCAGCACGGTGGCCTTGGGCAAGAGTGTGAACAACTGACCATGGATCCCCTCCAGTGCCGGCCGATCGAATGCCTTGGTTGCGCGCACAACGGCCGCGCGCCAATCGTCAAAGGCCGAATGCTGCTGCACAGACGCCTCAGGCTGGGCTGCGAGCAGATCACCGACCTTGCTGACGGACAGGCCGTTTGCTGTCCAGCGCAAGATATCGCGTATGCGCTGTACATCCCGCGCCGTGTAAAGTCGGTGGCCACCCTCGGTGCGCTGCGGACGTATCAACCCATGGCGCCGCTCCCAGGCACGCAGGGTCACCGGATTGATGCCGGTCAAGCTGACAACATCGCGCATAGGTAGCAAATCGGGTGGGGTAGCGTCAGTCATAACGAGGGGATATCCGAGTGGTAGGCCATTCTAAACCCATATGCACCTTCTGCGGCGAGCCTCCTTGGTCCATCATGCAACAAACAGCGCCGATACCTTCTGCACAGAAGCTACGCTGCGCATATCGCATACAAAACGCCTGTAGGTGGGCCCTATGATCACCGCGAAACTCCTGCAACTGATGGTCGAGCATTCCAACGATGGCATCGTCGTCGCCGAGCAGGAAGGCACTGAAAGCATCCTGATTTACGCCAACCCCGCCTTCGAGCGCCTGACCGGCTATTGCGCCGACGATATCCTCTATCAGGACTGCCGTTTTCTTCAGGGCGAAGATCATGACCAGGCGGGCGTGGCAACCATCCGCGAGGCGATCCGCGAAGGCCGCCCCTGCTGCCAGGTGCTTCGCAACTACCGCAAGGACGGGAGCCTGTTCTGGAATGAGTTGTCCATCACGCCCGTGTACAACGAAGCGGACCAGCTGACGTACTACATCGGTATTCAGCGCGACGTCACCGCGCAGATATGCGCCGAGGAGAAAGTACGCGCGCTGGAGGCTGAAGTGGCTGAATTGCGCCGGCAACTGGGACAGATAGAGCATTGACAAAAACCTATACAAGATCGTCTTTCTGTATAGATTAATGCTTGGCTTTCAGCTATACCTGTACAACAAACAACTTTTGTACAGGATTTTCTGGGGCCCAGCATGCCAGCGTACCTACAGCAATTCGTCGTGCGCCTCGCCAGGTTCGATGGGGCTAACATCGACACGCGGGAAAAACTGTACGACGAGCTAAGACCACGGCAAGGCTACCTGCACTGGACGCTGCAGTTTTGCCACCCACGCCTGGCCCGCGGTCACCCTGGTCAGCCCTGGCTTCGTCGACACGCCACTCATACGTCGCAACGATTTCCCCACGCGGCTGCCCTGCCCCATCCCTGGAAATCAACTGTCCCGGTCTTTTCACATTGGTGTTGCGCCTGTCAGGGGCACTACCCGCGCGCCTGCGTTTGGCACTCGGCCAACGCCTCGCCCGTCATGAACAGGAATGATGATCCATGCGTATCGCAATCATCGGCAGTGGCATCGCGGGGCTGACCTGCGCCCATCTGCTGTCACGCAAGCATGAAGTAACGGTGTTCGAAGCCGAGCAATGGATCGGAGGGCACACGCACACGCTCGATGTGATCTGGAAGGGTCAGCGCCATGCAATAGATACCGGCTTCATCGTTTTCAACGACTGGACCTACCCCAACTTCATACGCTTGCTCGACCAGCTCAAGGTCACCTCGCAGCCGACCGAAATGAGTTTTTCCGTGCATGATCCGGTCATTGGCCTGGAGTACAACGGTCACGATCTGAACACACTGTTTGCTCAACGCCGTAACCTGGTGTCGCCAGGTTTCTGGGGCATGATAAGGGATATTCTGCGCTTCAACCGCCAGGCGCTGGCCGACCTGGACAACCAGCGAATCGATACAGACACCACCTTGGGCGCCTACCTTCAGACACAGCGCTACGGGCAGCGCTTCATCGACCACTATATCGTGCCGATGGGGTCTGCGATCTGGTCGATGTCCCGCGCCGACATGCTCCATTTTCCCCTTGAGTTCTTCGTCCGTTTCTGTCGCAACCACGGCTTGCTGTCGGTCAACCAACGGCCACAGTGGCGGGTGGTTGAAGGCGGTTCACGCAGCTATGTCGCGCCGCTGTGCAGACCGTTTGCTGAACGCATACGCCTCAACTGCAAGGTATCCCGGGTCAGCCGCGACGAGGGAGGCGTGACTCTGGTGAGCGCGGCCGGCACCGAACGCTTCGACAATGTGGTGTTCGCCTGCCACAGCGACCAGGCTCTTGCGGTATTGGAAACCCCAACCATGCTGGAGCGCGCTGTACTCAGCGCCATTGGCTACGCCAGCAACGATGTGGTGCTGCACACCGATACCCGCCTGCTGCCACGCCGCAAGAGCGCCTGGGCCAGCTGGAACTACCGCCTGGGCGGCCCCGAGCAGGCTCCCGCCGCGCTGACCTACAACATGAACATCCTGCAAGGAATCCAGGCGCCGACAACCTTCTGCGTAAGCCTCAACCAGACCGCACTGATAGACCCGGCGCAGGTGATCGCGCGCTTCCAGTATGCCCATCCGCAGTACAGCATTGCCGCGTCCGCTGCACAGGCGTGCCAGGCACAACTGCAGGGTCAGCAGCACAGTTACTTCTGTGGCGCTTACTGGGGCAACGGCTTTCATGAGGACGGGGTGGTCAGCGCGCTGAAAGTGGCTGCGCACTTCGGAGAGCAATTGTGAACAGCAGCCTTTGTCTGGGCTGGATCAGTCACCGTCGGCTGACCCCGCGGCGCCATGCTTTCCGTTACCGGATTGGCATGTTCTACGTGGACCTGGACGAACAAGCCTGGCTCATGGGCCTGTCACGCTGGCTGGGGCGCTGGCGCCTGGCACCGCTGTGCTGGCGCGAGACCGACTACCTGCCAGCGCAGACCCGGCACGGCAAAACCCTGGCACAGGCAGCACGCTTGCTGGTGTGTCAGGCCACTGGGCATATGCCCGAAGGCCCGGTACGGCTGCTCACGCAACTGCGTTGCTGGGGGCTGTCGTTCAATCCGGTGAGCTTCTATTTCTGCCACGACCGCGACGGCTGCCTGACGGCAATCCTGATGGAGGTGCGCAACACCCCGTGGCGTGAGCGTTTTCATTACGTACTGCCGGTGCAAGAGAACATTGCCAAGCCGTTCACCGTGGCCAAGGCCTTCCATGTTTCACCGTTCATGCCGGTGGACATGGACTATCACCTGCGCTTTTTCCTGAGCGCAGACCATGTACGCATCCACATGCAGAACTGGCAGGACGGCCACAAGGTGTTCGAGGCCGACCTCGCCCTGCACCGTCAACCACTGGATGGAACCGCACTACGTCGATATGTCATGACCTTCCCATGGATGAGTCTGCGCACTGTCTCGGCCATCTACTGGCAAGCGTTACGCCTGCTACTCAAACGCACCCCCGTGCATGACCACACCACCAGCCAGAATGACCTGGCGCTGGGCCAACCTTGCGAGGACCCTGATGATGTCAAATCCCACACTGAGCGTTAGCAAGTTCGCAGGCCTTGCGCCCTTGCTCGGCGGTCTTGCACGCAGCGCCGTGCTCGCCCAGCTGGGCAAGCTTCGCCACGGCCACCTGCGCCTGCTCTGCCACGGGCAGCAGTGGAGTTTCGGTGATGTCGACAGCCCGTTGCAGGCCGAGGTGGAGATCCTCGATGACGCCTCCTGGAGCCTGATCGCCGGCAATGGTTCGATCGGTGCTGGCGAGGCCTACATCCACGGCTATTGGCGAAGCCCCGACCTGGCGCTGGTGACCCGCCTGTTCGTCGCCAACCTTGAAGTGCTCGACGCGCTCGAGGGTGGCCTGGCCCGTTTCGGCCGCCCTGCCCTGCGCCTTCTGCACCGGCTCAACCGCAACAACAAACGCGGTGCCCGGCGCAATATTCTGGCCCATTACGATTTGGGCAACGCCCTGTTCGAGCGGCTGCTGGACCCCACCATGATGTATTCAGCGGCCCAATTCGAACATGCTGGGCAAACACTGGAGCAAGCCCAGTTGCACAAGCTGGAGCGCATCTGCCAGAAGCTTGAACTGCATCCCGACGATCACCTGCTGGAAATTGGCAGCGGCTGGGGCAGCCTGGCAATCCACGCGGCCACCCGTTACGGCTGCAGGGTCACCACCACAACGCTCTCCGAGGCCCAGTACAGCCATACCCTGGCGCGTGTTCAGGCCTTGGGGCTTGAGCAGCGCGTGAAGGTGCTGCGCGAAGACTACCGCGACCTGCAAGGCACCTTCGACAAACTGGTTTCGATCGAAATGATCGAGGCAGTCGGCCATCGTTACCTGCCTGCGTATTTCCGCCAGTGTGCCTCGCTGCTCAAGCCCGACGGGCTGTTGCTGCTGCAGGCGATCACCATCCGCGACCAGCGCTATGCCCAGGCGCGGCGCTCTGTCGACTTCATCCAACGCTATATTTTCCCAGGTGGCGCCCTGCCTTCGCTAAGCGTGTTGCTCGACACCGCCAGCCGGCACACCGCACTCAACCTCGTGCACATGGAGGACTTCGGCCAGGACTATGCCCTCACCCTGCAGCACTGGCGTGAAAACCTGCGCCTGGCGCGCACGGCACTGACGGACCTGGGCTACGACGACATGTTCCAGCGCCTGTGGGAGTTCTACCTGTGTTACTGCCAGGGCGGTTTCGAGGAGCGCACCATCGGCGTTGCCCACCTGCTGTGGGCAGCGCCACTGGCGCGTCGCGCTCCATTGCCTGACGGTGCCTGATGCCTGGGCGCTGGCTCGTCGCCAATGCCGTCTGGTTACAGGCAGGCTGGTGGATCTGCGTGCTAGGCGCAGAACGCCCCTGGCTATTGCTCCTGGTGATTGCAGGTGTGGCGGTGCACCTGCGCCTGTGCCCGGATGTTAACGCCGAGGTCAAGGCGCTGTTGCGCGTCACCTTGGCCGGGTGTGTGCTCGATAGCACGCTGGGGGCGCTGGGCGTGTTCGGTTTCGACGGCTGGCCGCTGCCACTGTGGCTGGCGCTGCTGTGGCTGGTGCTGGCCAGCGGCATGCGCCACAGCCTGGCATGGGCCGGCAGGCACTGGCAGATCGGTGCGCTGATCGGGGCACTCGGCGGCCCCTTGGCCTACGTAGGCGGCGCAAGGGTTACACAGGTCGCCCTGCCGTTGGGCACGCTGGAAACCGGCCTGCTACTGATGCCGATCTGGGCGTTGGCCCTGCCCCTGCTCGCGCGCCTCGCGGCGCGGCGCTGACCTACGGCATCGCTCGGAGCAGTAGCGCACCTGCTCCCAACAGCGTGCCCAGCGCTTGCGCCAGTTGAACGGCCGGCCACACACCACGCAGACCTTGCTGGGCAAAAGACTCTTTTTCATAGCGGCTGCCGCGCATCAAGCTGCGCCAACAGCGCCTGGCCACGCTGCCACACAGCGTCGCGCCGGCTAGCCGTCATGCCATCCAGGCTGCGATACACCAGGGTCAAACGCGGGTTCGTCGACAGCAGCGGACGATGGCGGATAAGAAAATGCCAGTACAGGGCATTGAACGGGCAGGCATCGTCCTCGATTACATGATCGACCTTGTAACTGCAAGCCTTGCAATGATCGGACATGCGCTGGATATATCGACCACTTGCGCAGTACGGCTTGGACCCCAGGTATCCGCCGTCGGCGTGCATCACCATGCCAAGCGTGTTGGGAAGCTCGACCCAGTCGAAGGCATCCATGTACACCGCCAGGTACCACTCGCAAATCGCGGTGGGCACGATACCGGCCAGCAAGGCGAAGTTGCCGGTCACCATCAGCCGCTGGATATGGTGCGCGTAGCCCAACCGCAGGGTTTGGCTGATGGCTTGCTGCATGCAGCGCATGCGGGTGCGCCCGGTCCAATAGAATTCAGGTAACGCTCGGTCGTTGCCCAGGTGATTGAGCCCGGCATACTCCGGCATGCGCAGCCAGTAGATACCGTGCACATACTCGCGCCAGCCGATCAACTGGCGAATGAAGCCTTCAGCTGCATTAAGCGGCACCCGCCCCTCGCGCCAGGCTTGGTCGACCTCCTCACACAGGCATCGCACATCCAGAAGCCCGATGTTGAGCGCCGCACTGATGCGCGCATGGAACAGGTATGGCTCGCCCTCGGCCATTGCGTCCTGGTAGTCGCCGAATGCCGCCAGGCCAAAATCCAGAAAATGCTGCCACAGCTGATGTGCCTCGGCATGGGTCACGGGGTAGTCAAAGCCGTCGATGTCCCCGTAGTGGTCGCTGAAGCGCCGACGGACCAGGGCGACCACCGCTGCCGTGATCCCGTCCTGCGCGAAATGCGCAGCGAACGGCCCACGCAACTGGCGCGGTAATGGCTTGCGGTTTTCACCATCAAAGTTCCAGGCCCCACCTGCCGGGCTGCCGTCCGGCTCCATAAGCAGCCCGGTTCGCTTGCGCATGCCACGGTAGAAGTGCTCCATACGCAGTTGACGACGCTCATGGGCCCAGCGCGCAAAAGCTTCGCGGGAGCACAGAAAGCGCGTGTCGCGATGCCACACGAGGGGCAATGCGGCATCATGCAAAGCCTGCTCCAGGCGCCACTCTCCGCACTCGGTCAGGTGAATGTGCGTGGCGCCCAAGGCGTGTTGCCAGCGGTGCAACTCGCCAACGATGCTGCCGCTATTGCCGTCAGCATCGAGCTCGACGTAATGCACCTGCCAACCCCGCTCACGCAGGGCCTGGGCAAAGTGCCGCATGGCGCTGAAGATGAGCACGATCTTGAGCGGATGATGCGGCACGTAGCGGGCTTCACCCTCCACCTCCGCCATCAGAACAGCATCGCGGGCGGGGTCAAGGGCAGCCAGGCTCGCCAGGTCGAACGACAGCTGGTCACCCAACACAAGGCCCAGGCGCATCGTTCAGGCTACCATTGGCTGGTGAGGGTTACCGGTACGCGCAGCGGCGCAATGGGGCCGTCACGTTGCCCGCACATCTCATCATGCACCACCTGCTGTACCAGCATGCACGGCACGGTTGGCAGGTCGGCCAACAGCTGGCGTAGCTCGGTAGTGGAGCGCACGCGAACGGGCTGCCCATGGGCATCGCTCAATGTCACAGGGCCGGCGTCGGTCAAGGCACGCAGGAGGTAGAAGCCACCCTCCAGCGACAGCAGTTCAAGTTCCTTTGCTTCGCCGGTCGAGACCAGCTGGGTAAGCGCGATCAGGTTCATGGTGTGCCCTCTGGCAGGCGGCGGAAGAACAGGGTGATCTGGCCGATTTCAACGCCCAGCTTGCTCATGCTTGAACGGTTGATCAGGGTGTCGTCATCCATGAGGTACATCCAGTCGTCCAGGTCTACCTGCCAGTGCCGCCCGTCCACTGGCAGGTCCAGCTGGTACCGCCATCGCAGCGCGTTACCCGCCACTTCGCCGCGCGCCTCGCCGATCACGTCCCCCGCGGTACCGCGCCAGCGCCCCGGGCCGTCTGGCGCAAGTGTCCATGTACGCTGCTGGCGAGTGCCATCACTGTAGAGAAAATGTTCGTCGAGGATCAGCCGCTCACCCTCGCGGCGGCTGTCGATACGTACATGGAAGCGCTTGACCACTTCGCCGGAACGCTTCTGGAACATCCCCCAGGCCTGCACCGGTCGCGAGAAGAATGCGGCCAGGTCCAGTTTCGGTTGCTCCTGGGCATAGTGCTCAACACCGACATTGCCACAGCTGCCCAGAAGCAGGCACGACACCAGCAACAGCACTTTGTACATGTCATGTTCCTCAGTCGTTACCAGCCAGCCCAAGCAGGCGCTGGCGCAGTTGTGTATCCCTGGCTCCGGGGTCGAGCCAGATGGCAAAAAACGCCCTGGCAAAGACCGGGTCGGCGATTTCGCGGCTAAATTTACCGTCGACGTAAAAGCGGCAGCCCTGCCCCGGCAGGTACAAGCCGGTAATGCGCATGCCGGGGTGCACATCCACGAATGCCTCTTCAATCCCATGGGTCCACGCCGTGCGTTGTTGCGGCGTTATGCTGCCACCGTTGAGGCGGCGCATTTCCTCAAGGCTGGCCTGTACCAAGGTGCCCCTGGACAAGGAGCGGTGGTAGAGCAGCTCAAGGGCGAATGGCTGGTTCCAATCATGAACTTGCCCTGCCGTCCATAATTGCGCTGTATATAGACGCAGACCAAACCAGGTGAACTCACCACTCCCAAGCCGTTGCGCCCCAGGCAGATCCGCCCTCCAGTCCGCCACCGCCGAAAAGGCAGCCAGTAGCAGACAGAGGCAAGCCCAACGAGCACGGTGCGCCATACTGACCTCGATCACGCGTAAATACTGTACAACGATAGCATCTTGTATAGATATTGCGTTAATACTGCATAGATTTTTCATGCGCAGCACCAGATCAGGCCTCATGGCAGGCTGTCCCAACTACAAAAACTACAGCGTCACTAGCCCAAGGAGCCTGCCGTGTCAGAACACACTCAGTGCGGCGTGAAGCCCAGCGACTCTGCCTGGTCGGTGTTTCTGGTGTTCTTGCGCCTGGGGCTGACGTCTTTCGGTGGCCCCATTGCGCATCTGGGTTACTTTCGTGAAGCATTTGTCGCGCGCCGCCAGTGGCTCAGTGAGCGCAGTTATGCCGAGCTGATCGCCGTGTGCCAATTGCTCCCCGGCCCCGCCAGCAGCCAGGTCGGCATTGCTCTGGGCCTTTCACGGGCGGGGTTCGCGGGCGCTGTCGCCGCTTGGGCAGGATTCACATTGCCATCGGCCCTCCTGTTGACGCTGTGTGCTCAAGGCCTGGGGGCATGGGGAGGTGGCGCCCCAAGTGGCCTGTTGCATGGCCTGAAAATCGTCGCAGTCGCCGTGGTGGCCCAGGCTGTGTGGGGCATGGCGCGTAGCCTTTGCACCGATGTTGCGCGGGTAACCATCGCCCTGTTCGCTGCCTGTACCGCGCTGCTGTGGCCCAACGCAATCGGGCAGATAGCCGTGATCACAGGGTCGGCCATCACAGGCTTGATCCTGCTCAAGCCTCCGGGCTCCCCTGCAGGGGAAAAGCTGCCGTTTTCAGTCAGCCGAAAGGCCGGGCTGGCTGCGCTGGTAGTGTTCTTCGCCTTGTTGGTCGGTTTGCCGCTATTGACCCGCATCTGGCCCTCGCAAGCACTGGCAATGGTCAACGCCTTTTATAGCGCAGGCTCACTGGTATTCGGCGGCGGGCATGTGGTTCTACCGTTGCTTGAGTCGGCCACAGTAGCCCACGGCTGGGTCGCAAATGACACCTTTCTGGCTGGTTATGGCATGGCGCAGGCCATACCGGGCCCACTCTTCACGTTTGCAGCCTTTCTGGGCGCATCGATGAGTGTGCAGCCATCCGGCTGGGTGGGCGCGACTGTTGGCATTCTCGCCATTTTCACCCCCTCCTTCCTGTTGGTGATCGGTGTGGTTCCCTTCTGGGAAACACTGCGGCGCAGCGCCCGCAGCCAGTCAGCGCTTGCCGGGGTAAACGCCGGCGTGGTCGGGCTTCTGCTGGCTGCCTTGTACCAACCGGTGTGGACGAGCGCCATCGCCAAGCCAGCAGACTTTGCATGGGCGCTGATCGCCTTGATGGCCCTGATGTTCTGGAAGTGGCCTGCATGGGTGGTTGTCCTGGGCTGCGGCGTGTTCGGTTGGCTGCTGAGCGGTACCTTATAGCCGCGCTCTGTTTTCTTTTTCGCGCCCCCCGCTGCCGTCAATGCAGGTCGCGGCGCAGGAAATCGTCGAATTCCATGTCCCGCCCTTCGAGGCAGCGTCTGCCTTGAAGTGATACGCCACGGCCGGCGCGACGAAGCACTCTGACTCAGCTGGCAGGCGCAGGCCTGACATTTGCCAACCGCGCAGCGTCTGTTCGCCGAGTTTGACCTTTATCAATCGCCCCGCCCGGTGCAGGGGTAGAAACAAGGACGCAGGGCACTCCAGCCCCCACTCTCGGTCTGCAAACGGAGCCCATCATGAACGACATCGATTTGCGAGACCTTGTAATCGAAGAGCTGGAATCCAATCCCGATATCAATGGCGCCAGCATCAGCCAGCCGTGACCCTGCAACCCCGTGCCGAGTAACGACGATGCTCACTGTCACTCTGATCAACATGCTGATCGTAATCCTGGTGGTGGTAATTCACTACGAATGCCTGCTGCGCCTGAATGACTGGCTACCGCGCCTCAGGCTGTGGAGCCGGTTTCGTATCGTCGCAGGGGTGTTCGGGGCGTTGCTGGCCCACGCGGTGGAGGTCTGGTGCTTCGCCCTGGCTTATTACCTGATGGCCCATGCCGAGGGCTGGGGCACGCTCAGCGGCAATTTCGACGGTAGCTTTCTGGACTGCGTATATTTTTCCTTCACCACCTACACCACCATAGGCTTCGGCGACATCGCCCCCACCGGCCATCTCAAGTACCTCACCGGCCTGCAGGCGCTGACGGGCCTGGTGATGATCACCTGGACCGCTTCGTTCCTGTTCCTGGAAATGCAGAAGTACTGGAAAGCCAAATAGGGCTGATCAACCACTTGGGAATTGAGGACCACATCCAACAGGTCCTCGTTCAGGTTCGCGGCGATCAGAGGCCGAGGCAGCACATCGACCGCCTGCAGGTTTGACAGGTCATGAGTGAAGCATTTGACAACTGTCAAGTCAGGGCAAGGCCCGATGCCGAAACTGACCTTCCTTGTTCATTCAACAAAGAGGACATTGCCATGGCGCCCGCCGAGACTTCCCGTGTGCACACAAACCCTTCGTTTCCCAAACCTTCGGGTGAATACTGGATCGAAGCCCTTGAAAACGGCGTTCACGTGCTGATCAGGCCCCTGCAGGCCAAGGACCGAGAACGCGAAAAAGCCTTCATCGAACGGCTGTCGCCCGAGTCGCGGCATTTCCGCTTCCTGTGCCAGCTCAGAGAGCCCAGCAAAGCCATGCTCGACCAGCTGATGAAGGTCGACCAGGATCGCCAGGCGGCCTACGTCGCCCTCGCCCACGTGGATGGCGAATTGCAGGAAGTGGGCATTTCCCGCTACGCCACCGCCAGCGGCAAGGACGAGTGCGAATGTGCCGTTACCGTCATGGACAGCTGGCAGCACCATGGCCTGGGTCGCCTGCTGCTCAAGCACCTGATCGATCATGCCCGGACCAAGGGCTTGCGGCAGATGTATTCGGTCGACGCGGCAGCCAACCATGCGATGCGCGACCTGGCCAAGGCGGCGGGGTTCACCACCGCCGCTGACCC